>JAUPKO010000052.1 GCA_030837395.1 Actinomycetota bacterium
CAGGATCGCCTCCTCCCTGCAGGTGGGGTAGCGGCACACCAACGCCCGTTCGACCTTGATGATTTCGACCGGCAGATCGCGCAGGTACGACATGTTGGCGAAGCCGGACCCGAAGTCGTCGATGCCGACCCGCACCCCGAGGTCGATCAGACCCCGGATCTGCTCCGACGCCCGCGTGCGTGACTCGAGGTCCTGACTCTCGATGATCTCGACGACGAAGTTGTCCGGCCGGGCCCCGTGGCGGTCGATGGCGTCCTGCAACTGCCCCACCACATCCGAGTGGGTCAACTGCCGGGGCCAGACATTGATGCTGACCCGGAACCCATCCAACGGGTGCGCACGTGCCCACACCGCGGTCTGCGCCACCGAGCGATCCATCACCCACGCCCCGAGGCTGTCCATGATGTCGCCCACTTCGGCGGCGGTCATGAAGTCCGCCGGATTGAGCAGCCCCCGCTCCGGGTGGTACCACCGCACGAGCATCTCAGCGCCGGAGGTCAAACCGGATCGCACATCCACCATGGGCTGGGCGTAGAGGACGAATTCGTCATTTCGCAGTGCCTGCCGCAGGTCGCCGGCCGTGACGAACGAACCGGTGCGGGCGGTGAGGCTGCCCGGCTCGATCACCACCAGGTCACCGCCCTCGAGCGCCTTGGCACGGCGCATCGCCACGTCCGCGTCGCGCAGGAGGTCATCTGGATCGCCGCCGATGAAAGTCGGCACGAAGAGGGCACCGGCCGTAACCGATAACGTCACCTGATGGCCGTCGATCTCAAGCGGTACGGCCAGGGCGTCGCGTACGCGACGGTGAAGCATGCGAACGTCGGCCATCGACCGCACGCCGGGCCATACCAGGACGAACTCGTCGCCACCGACCCTGCCCACCGTGTCCGAACCACGGATCAGCGACCGCATACGTCCGCCGAGCTCACGCAGCACGACGTCGCCGACTCGGCGGCCGAACACCTCGTTGATGCCGTTGAGGTCGTCGACGTCCAGGAATTCCAGCGCGAAGCCCTCACCGAGCAGCTCCAGCCGCTCAAGACAGATTTCCAGCGATCGGCGAATCGCGGCTCGGTTGACCGTCCCGGTCAGCGGGTCCAGCGAGACCGGCGTGCGGGGCCGGCCCGGCGACTCCTCCTCGGAGGCAACCTCGCGGAACGTCCACACCAAGTAGGGCCCCACCCGGCGGACGACACACGACAGGTACGCCCGGATGGTTCCCTCGGGGCCCCGCACATGGACCGTGTCCTCGACCCGGAAACTGCCTCCGGCGACTTCCTGGCAGACGGCGAACAGGTCGGAGTCGAAACCGGCGGGTACGACGTCGACCATCGTCACAGTGCCATCGCGGCTGGTGACGGACTCGACCGCCCACTCGACGCCCAGCCCCGTGAGCAACTGACGACCGCGCTCGGAGACGTGCAGCACCTCGAACGGTTCTGCCATGGAGCACAGCACGACACCGTCGATGCCGGCATCCACAGCGTCGACAATGATGTCGAGGGGGTACTCGTCAGTGTCCATGACGCCCTAATGATCCTCTATGTCCGGCTGAGTTTGCTACACGGTTCCGAATGCCGAAC
The DNA here is from genome assembly GCA_030837395.1 of Actinomycetota bacterium. GTDB lineage: Bacteria > Actinomycetota > Actinomycetes > S36-B12 > UBA10799 > JACJWR01. The sequence continues at coordinate 1,587 of JAUPKO010000052.1, forward strand.
CGGGTCCGGACACGTCCAGGCCACCGTCGACGACCACCGTGGTCCCGGTGATGTAGTCCCCGCCCGCGCTGGCCAGGAATCCGACCATGGCGGCGACCTCCTCGGCAGCCTGCAACCGGCCCAGCGGTACCACCGTCGACACCTGCGCGGGCTCCAGTCCGTAGCGCTCCCAGGCGTCGGTGTGAACGATCCCCGGCGCCACGGCCACCAGGCGGATGCCGTGCCGGCCCCATTCGACGGCCAACGTCCGCGTCAGCGACTCGACGCCGGCGCGCGCAGCCGAGGAATGCGCCATCCCCGGCATCCCCCGGCGCGGGGTCATGGTGATGCTGATGACTTTGCCGTAACTGGCGGGAATCATGGACCTCACCGCGACCTGGGTGGTCATGTACCAGGTGGCCTCAAGGTTGAGCCTGGTCACCGCCCGGAACCCCTTGAGCGAGACATTCTCTGCTGGGCTGACGAACTGCCCACCAGCGTTGTTGACGAGGATGTCGATGCCGCCGAAAGCCGTCATGACGTGATCGAGGGCGGCATCCACCTGCTCGGCCTCGCGCACGTCGGCCGTGACCGCGAGGCAGTCGGCCGCGGGCGCGTCGTCGGCGATCAGCGCCACCGTCTGGGCCAGCGGCTCGGGCCGGCGACCCAGCACGGCCACCCGTGCGCCCGAGGCGGCGAGTTGCCGGGCGATGGCGCGACCGATACCGGAACCGCCGCCGGTCACCAACGCGCGGCGTCCTGCGAGGGCATCGGGCGCCAGCACAGCTGCAGCTGCGGGGTTCGTGGCAGCGGGCATGTGGGGACTCCTTCGCACTTTGCGACACGTTGCACGGGCTCGACAAGCAGACTACGGCTACGGTGGAGCCTGATCACCGTAGGGAGGCTGGCCGGCGAGGCTATGAGTGACCTGATCGACACCACCGAGATGTACCTGCGGACCCTCTTCGAACTTGCTGAGGAGGGGACGCCGCTGCTGCGTGCCCGCATCGCCGAGCGGCTGGGCCAGAGCGGACCCACGGTGTCGCAGACTGTGGCCCGAATGGAACGCGATGGCCTGCTCACCTTGTTACCCGATCGCAGCATCGAGCTGTCCCCCCGTGGCCGGGAGGCCGCCGTCCGGGTGATGCGCAAACATCGGCTGGCCGAGTGTCTGCTCATCGACGTGATCGGCTTGCCGTGGGCAGACGTTCACGATGAGGCCTGCCGCTGGGAGCACGTGATGAGCGACGCCGTCGAGCGCCGTCTCGTGGAATTGCTCGGGCACCCGCGGGTGTCGCCGTTCGGCAACCCCATCCCCGGCCTGGCGGAGCTCGGCGACGACGAGTCCGACCCGGGCGAATGGCACGCGCTGAGCGGCGAACTGACCGACACCGGCCGCGACGTCGTGGTGCTGCGCATCGCCGAGCAGGTACAGGGAGATGCCGGTTTGATGGCGTCGCTGGATTCCGCAGGGGTGCGGCCGGGTGTGGCTGTCACGGTGACCAGCGCACCCGGAGGGGTGGTGGTCAGCCGGGACCAAGCACGGGTGCAGTTGCCGCGTTGGGCAGCGGATTTGATCGTGGTCGAGGCCGCTCGGCGATGACTCGCACGCCACGGCGGGTGATGTGGTTCCGGCGGGACCTGCGCCTGACGGACCTGCCCGCGTTGGCCGAGGCCGCAGACGACGGCGCCGAAGTCGTGCCGCTGTTCGTGGCAGACCCGCGGCTGATCGACCCATCGGTGCGCTCGCGCTACCTGGCCCGCTCGCTGAGTGCACTTGATCAACAGTTGGGTGGCGCCTTGTTGGTGCGCTGGGGTGATCCGCGCCAGGTGGTCCCGGCGGTGGCCGCTGAGGCGGGTGCGACCAGCGTGCACATCAGCGCCGACTTCGCCCCGTACGGCCGGCAGCGCGACGAGGCGGTGGCCCGCGCGCTCACCGCGGACGGCCGAACGCTCGTGCCGTTGGGCTCGCCGTATGCCATCGCTCCGGGCCGGGTGACCAAATCCGATGGCACACCGTACCGTGTTTACACGCCTTTCTATCGGGCCTGGTCAGCGCACGGTTGGCGGGACCCGGCAGGTAACTCGGGCGACGGTGTGCGCTGGCGTGCGCTGCCCGGCGACAAGGCGGCATCGGTCGCCGCTCGAGTTGAGGCGGCGGCAGGGCCCGAACCGTTGGATGGGCTACCTGCCGCCGGGGAATTGGCCGCACTGGCCCGCTGGCGGGACTTCCGCACCCGGGGCTTGGCCGACTATAACGAGAATCGCAATCGTCCCGACCTGTCCGGCACCTCGGGCCTGAGCGCGCACCTGCGATTCGGCGAGATTCACCCACGCACCCTGCTGGCGGAGTTGGACGATTCCAACGGCGCCGAGGCCTACCGCCGTGAGATCGCCTTCCGTGAGTTCTATGCCGACGTGCTGTGGCACCATCCGCACTCGGCCCGGGCCTCGCTGGACTCCCGCTATGACACCGCGATGCCGCACGACACAGGTCCGCACGCGGACGCTGCCTTCGAAGCCTGGTGCGCGGGTCGCACCGGCTACCCGTTCGTGGACGCCGGGATGCGGCAACTGTTGGCCGAGGGCTGGATCCACAACCGCGTCCGAATGGTCGTGGCATCGTTCCTGGTCAAGGACCTGCACCTGCCTTGGTGGCTGGGTGCCCGGTGGTTCATGGCCCGCCTGCGCGACGGTGACCTGGCCAGCAACGCGGCTGGCTGGCAGTGGACCGCGGGCTGCGGCACCGATGCTTCGCCGTATCACCGCATCTTCAACCCCACCTCGCAGGGACAGAAGTTCGATCCCGACGGCGACTACCTGCGCCGCTACCTACCCGAATTGCGTGACCTCCCCGGCCGCGCCGCCCATGAGCCGTGGCTGCACCCACTGCTCGCCCCTGACTACCCCGAGCGAATCGTGGACCATGCAGTGGAGCGGCTCGGCGCCCTCGATCGGCTGCGCATCATGAAGGTGGCCGCTGCCAGCGGTGGCCGTCCCGTCCGGTCCTGAGGGCTCAGCCGTCGAGCCAACCCTCCAACACCGAGGTGACGACGTCGTCCACGCTGGTGCCGCGGGCCTTGGCGTTGCTGCGCAACCGGGTCCGCACACCCTTGGGCACCTCCACCTGCAGTTTGACCCGGCGCGAATGACGCTTGCGCTCTTTCTTGCTCATCTTCCTGAGCTTCTTGGCGTCCTTGCTCTCCGCCACCTTCTTCTTGGGCGGCGCCTTGCGCAGGGCATCGGAAGTGGAACCACCCAGGCCCACCACAGGGCGCAGGTGGGCCGGTCGGGAGAGCGGTGCGTCCGGGGCGTCGACGTGCGGATCCACTACCGGCGGATGGCTGCCCGCGGCCAGAACTGGGGCCGCTGGGTGCACGGTTGCATCGGGGGCCTTGCGCAGTGCGGGCCGCGGTGCGGGGTTGCTGGACATGCGACCTACTTCCTTGTGGGCTCGGACGAGGTCAGGGCCGCGTCCAACAACTGGTCGAAGGAGGCAGCGGCGGCTTTGGCCGAGGCGCTGCGCCACCGCTGCACCGGCATACAGGCACCCTGCGCCTGCTGGATCGCCGTGCGATCGGGGATGGGTTCGAGAACGGCATCGCCGAAGGCCTCCCGCAGTTCCGCCAGACGGTAGCGGTGTTCGGCGAATCGCGGGCGGATCCGAGTGGCGACAATGCCGAGGAGGCGCAGGCTTTCGTGTCCGGAGGCACGGGCGACCTCGATCGCGTCGACGGCCTGGGCCGCACTCTGGACCGCGAAGAACGATGGTTCCGTGACCACCAGGGCCGCATCGGAGGCGTACAGCGCGTTGCGGGTCAATTCACCCAGGTTCGGCGGGCAGTCGATGAGGACGAGCCGATAGCCGGAGGCGACCCCCAACATGCTGGTGCGCAGTCGCCGCTCCGAGCCCGGCGCGGTCTCGGCGGCGCGGTGCTCCAGCGCCCGCTCGGAAGGGATGAGTTGCACAGAGGGTCCCCAGCAAGAATTGACCACCGCCTCGGCGGCCACACCTGCCCTGGCATCGTGCAGGACGTCAGAAACGGAATACGGCGCGGCCACCGGATCCAACGCGGAGGTGGCGTTGGCCTGCGGATCCAGGTCCACCACCAACGTCGGGATGCCACGCTCCTCGGCGGCGCCTGCGAGGCCGAGCACGATCGACGTCTTGCCCACCCCCCCCTTGAGCGAGAGAACTGACAGCACCGTGGTGGTGTCAGCGGGGGCGGCAGATGAACGGACCATGATGAGAAAGTGTCGCACGCCGGCGCCCAGGTTCGGTGGCACAACTCTCCGCAGCAATCGACTCCGTCGCCGCCAGCACCGGCATGCGCCAGCGCCTGCCATCGGTCACGGCGAGTACCGCTGAACCCGCCAGTCCCCAGGCTTGTCCAGCGGGCCGCGCGACCCAACCGCCTCGTACCGCAATCGATCATGCATCCGCGACACGCGGCCATGCCAGAACTCCACCGACGTGGGCCGCAGCAGGTAGCCGCCCCAGAAGTCAGGCACCGGCACGGCGGTGCCCTCCGGCCAGCGCCGCTCCAGGGCGGCCAGACGCTCGTCGAGTTCCGCCCGGCCGCCGATCGGCGTTGATTGTCTGGAGGCCCACGCCGCCAGTTGCGAGCCCCGGGGTCGGCTGCGGAAGTAGGCGGCGGTCTCGTCCGCGGGCAACCGCTCGACGGCGCCGATCGCCGTCACCTGCCGGTGCAGCGCGAACCATGGGAACACCAACGAGGCTCGGGGGTGCTCGGCCAGGGCCTGGGCTTTGCGGGAGGTGTAGTTGGTGAACCAGCTGAAGCCGCGGGCATCCGCAGCCTTGAGCAGCACCGTGCGCGCCGTCACCTCACCGGCGGCATCCGCAGTCGCCAGGATCATTGCGTTGGGTTCGGGCAGAGGCGCGGTGGTGACCTCCCCCAACCAGGCAAGGAACTGCGCAAGCGGCGTCGGATGCAGGTCGGCACGGCGCAATTCGCCCCGGTCATACGAGACACGCATCCCGGCTAGATCCGGCGGCTCCCACAGACTCATGTGACCATCCTTGCCGAGGCCGACCCACAACCGCAAACCCCTGGGTAGGATCACGGACACTGCATTGACTCAGCACCGGCGCGACCCCTTGACCGATCTAGGAGGCCACATGTCCGACTTCGTACCAGGTTTGGAAGGCGTCATCGCCTTCGAGACTGAGATCGCCGAGCCGGACAAGGAGGGCAGCGCCCTGCGTTACCGCGGCGTGGACATCGAGGACCTCGTCGGTCGGGTGTCGTTCGGCAGCGTCTGGAGCCTGCTCGTCAACAACAACTTCACCGCCGGACCGCGGCCCGCCGAACCCTTCCCGATCCCCGTGCACTCGGGCGACGTGCGGGTGGACGTGCAGTCCGCCATCGCCATGCTCGCCCCGGCCTGGGGCCTGCGCCCACTGCTCGACATCGACGATGAGCAGGCCGAGGATGACCTGGCGAAGGTGTCCGTCATGGCCATGTCGTTCGTCGCCCAAGCCGCCCGCGGGCTCGGCCAGCCGATGGTGCCGCAGTCGACGATCGACCGCGCCACGACGATCGTGGAGCGGTTCATGGTCCGCTGGCGCGGAGAGCCCGACCCCAAGCACGTCGAGGCCGTCGACGCCTACTTCGTGTCCGCCGCCGAACACGGCTTGAACGCCTCGACCTTCACCGCGCGGGTGATCGCCTCCACCGGTGCTGATGTGCCGGCCGCGATCTCCGGCGCTATCGGGGCAATGAGCGGCCCGCTGCACGGCGGGGCGCCGTCCCGCGTGCTGGGCATGATTGAGGAGATCGAACGCAGCGGGGACGCGGACGCCTACGTGCGCAACGTGCTGGACTCCGGCCAGCGGCTGATGGGCTTCGGGCACCGGGTGTACCGCGCCCAGGACCCTCGGGCCAAGGTGCTGCGACGTACCGCCAAGGAGCTCGACGCCCCCCGCTACGAGGTGGCCGAGGCGCTCGAGGCCGCCGCGCTCGCGCAGTTGCGCGAGCGACGCCCCGACCGCGTACTAGAGACGAACGTGGAGTTCTGGGCGGCGATCGTGCTCGACTACGCCCAGGTACCGCCGCACATGTTCACCTCCATGTTCACCTGCGCCCGGTTGGCCGGCTGGAGCGCACATGTGCTCGAGCAGAAGCGGACCGGTCGGCTGATCCGCCCCAGCGCCCGCTACATCGGACCAGGGCCACGCCGCCCCAGCGACGTGGAAGGCTGGGACCCGCTGAAGGTGGCCCCCTCCGGATACGTGCCCACCGACGTCAGTGCGTAGCCTGGAGCGGTGACCGAGACACTCACCCTTCCAGCTGACCTCAAACCCTCCGACGGCCGCTTCGGTGCCGGACCCTCCAAGGTCCGCCCAGAGCAGGTGGCCGCGCTGGCCGCCGCCGCCCCCACCTACCTGGGCACCTCGCACCGCAAGCCGGGTGTGAAGGACCAGGTCAAGCGGGTCCGGGAGGGCCTGGCGACGCTGTTCGAGTTGCCCGAGGGCTACGAGGTGGTCCTGGGCAATGGCGGTTCCACCGCCTTCTGGGACATTGCCACCTTTGGTCTGATCCGCGACCGGGCGCAGTTCCTGTCGTTCGGCGAGTTCGGCTCCAAGTTCGCCAAGGCGGCCAAGATCGCCCCGCACCTGGGCGACCCCACGATCATCACCAGCGACCCGGGCGACGCCCCCGACTTCGCAGCCGAGGCCGGTATCGACGCCTACGGCACCCCCCACAACGAGACCTCCACCGGCGTCGCCATCACCCCGGCCAAACCCGCCGGTGCCGACGCTGACTCGCTGCTGCTGGTGGACGCCACCTCGGCCGCCGGCGGCCTGCCGATCGACATAGACACCACCGACGTCTACTACTTCGCGCCGCAGAAGTGCTTCGCGTCCGACGGCGGCATCTGGTTCGCCCTCATGAGCCCGGCCGCCCTGGCCCGCGCCGAGGAGGTCACTGCCTCCGGTCGCTGGACCCCCGAGTTCCTCAACCTGTCGACGGCCATCAGCAACTCGCGCCTGCAGCAGACCTACAACACGCCCGCCCTGGCCACCATCTACCTCATGGCCGAGCAGATCGACTGGTTCAACGCCCAGGGTGGTCTGGCCTGGACCACCGCCCGTACGGCGGATTCCGCGTCCCGGCTCTACGGGTGGGCCGAGCGCACCGCCTACACCTCGCCCTACGTCGCGGACGAGGCCAAGCGCTCGCACGTCATCGGCACCATCGACTTCGACGACACCGTGGATGCCGCCGCCGTGGCGAAGGTGTTGCGCGCCAACGGCATCGTCGACACCGAGCCCTACCGCAAGCTCGGCCGCAACCAGCTGCGTATCGCGATGTTCCCCGCCGTCGACCCCGCCGACGTCGAGGCGCTGACAGCCTGCATCGACTACGTGGTCGAGCGCCTCTGACGTTCACGACCGCCGGTGGCGCCGAAGTAGGCGCACCGGCGGACAGCGGACCGCTGCCGGCCCTAGCCTGGCCGTATGTCAACGGCTGGACCGCCGAACGCAGGCGACCGAGCCCCCACCTCTGCCGGCCGGGTGTGGGGGTGGCTCGCCGTGCTTGCCGTGGCGGGACTGGCCGCCGCGACCGCCTGGGGGCTGTTGGCCTCGGGCGGGGACGCCCCGGCACCGCAGCAGTTCCCGACCACCATCGTGGCGACGCCGGACGTCACTGAGCCGTCGCAGGCGACCGACGATCCTTCGGAGACGACCTCGCCCAGCCCGTCGGACTCCGCGAGCGACTCGGCCTCCGCGAGTCCGTCGACGTCCCCGAGCACGTCCCCGAGCACCTCCCCCAGCGGCAGCCCGAGTGACAGCGGCTCGGCAACTCCGTCCGACTCGGCGACCCCCTCGGACTCGGCGAGTGCGTCGTCACGTTCCACCATCGCGACGCCATCGCCGACCCAGCCCCCCAGCACCCCCGCCTCGGCGCCCTGACCTGCGACGACGCTGGCAAAATGTACCACTGCTGGTACAGACGTGCGCCCGTCCCGGCGCAATGTTCGTTCAGTGGCCGTGGACGACGAGGTGGATCAACGCCGGTACGACTTCGGTCGGGCCATCGGCGACCGCCGCCGCCTGTTGGGGCTCTCGCAAGAGGCCCTGGCCAACCAGATCGGCTTCGACCGCAAGTCGATCACCCGCCTGGAGAATGGCAGTCACTCGATCACCATCGACCGCCTCTGGGTCATCACCGACGCCCTGCAGGTGACGATCGGGGAACTTGAAATCGCCGCGGCTGAGATCGCTAAGAAGCGAGAGCTGCAATGACGGCCAGCAGGACCAGCCCGAAGAGCACAGCGAGGGTGATCATTCGGCGCGTCTTGGGGTCCATCCGTCGACCCTAATGCCCCGGCACACCACAGCGTTGCGAGTGGCCCGCGCCGCGGGCGGCGCCTCGGGTAGCCTTGCAGCGTGCAGAGTTCCCATGGTGCCGATTCCGCTGGCACCACCACCCCCGATGCTCGTGACCGCATCGCGGCGCTGACGAGCACGCCGGTCGATGCCGACGGCGTGATGGCGGTGGCGCTGGGCACGGCGGCGTGGGCGGTCGCCGGTTTGGTGATGCTCGTGTTCTTCCGTTCCGACCTGGCCAATGCCGGGGATACCTGGTGGCTCTGGGTGTGCGCGGTCGGGTGCGGCCTCGGTCTGCTCGGACTGCCGTATGTGATCCGGCGACGCAACGTGTACCGACAGCATGAGAATGAGTCGAGCAGGGGGCAATTGTCGCCGTGAATTCAGTTCTGGACAGTGTTGGGGCCAAGGCCGTGGACGTCGCATTGGCGGCCGCGGTGGCCGAGGCAGGGCGCTATGGCGTCGGCGAGCATCTGGCGGTGCACGCTGACGGTGAGCGCATCGTCACCCATCTGTTCGAATGCCGCGATCCGGCCTATCGCGGGTGGCGCTGGTCTGTGACGGTGGCCCGGGCGCCTCGCACCCGCACTGCCACCGTGGACGATGTCGTGCTCGTGCCCGGCCCGGAATCGATCATCGCTCCTGAGTGGCTGCCCTTCGGTGAACGCCTGCGCCCCGACGACCTCGGCGTCGGGGATGTGATCCCCACCGACCCGGCCGATGACCGCTTGGTACCGGGCTACACCGGCGACGGCGAAGCCGGCGATACTCTCGATCCGCCCTGGTGGGAGCCGGGCCTGGGGCGCAGCCGGGTGCTGTCGGCCACCGGCCGGGACGAGGCCGCGGACCGCTGGAGTTCCGGCGATCGCGGCCCCGCCAGCCCCATGGCCAAGTTCGCCACCAGCGCCTGCAGCACGTGCGGCTGGCTACTGCACCTCAGCGGCCCCCTCGGGCTGGCCTTCGGCGTCTGCGCCAACGCGATGTCGCCGGCCGATGCTCGGGTGGTCGCCTTGGACTATGGGTGCGGAGCCCACAGCGAGAACGTGATCGTGACCCGGCCCAGCGCCTCCGAGGTCGTGCTGGATGAGCTCGGTTATGAGATGGTCACCTTCGTCGTGCCCACCGACGACATCGACGAGGCAGAGGGCTCCGACGAGGAGGGGACCGACGCCGACCCCGGCGAGGCCGAAGCTGGCACCACGGGCGGCACCGAGGCCGCGGCGCCCGAGCAGCAGGCCGCTACGGGAGACCCGGCCCCCGAGCCAACCACCCCAGAGGAACCGGCCCCCGACGAACCGCAGCAGGAACCCACCACAGCCGCACCGCCGCCGACGGCCGACGCCGACGGCACTCAGCAAGAGGAGACCCCGTGAAGCGCCTGGCAGTGATCGCACTCGCCGCTGGAACCGCCGCAGCCCTGACAGGTTGTGAGAAGCCCAATCCTGGGGTGACGGTGTTCTCCGGCACCAACTCCGAGCGCACGCAGGCGCTGTGCTGGTCCGCCGACCCCGCCCAGTCGGTGCAGGCGCAGGGCTGTGCCGGCGACATCCTGCAAAAGGCCGTCGATGGCGGCGACGTCCCCACCATCACCGTCGTCCCCGGCGACGTCGTGGGAATCAGTGTGGACCCGGTGGTGGCCGACAACGGGTGGATCCCCGTCGTGGGCGATCAAGCACTGTCCGAGACGCCGATCACCACCACGTACTTCCGCTTCACCTTCCCCGAGGCCGTGGCCTCGCCGGAGGGGGGCTTCGAGATGCAGGTCAAGGCTGCCGGCGAGAACGCTAACGAATTGCGCGGCATCTGGCTCTTCCGACTCGCCACACGCGCCTGACCCACCAGTCGGCGGCCACTGTGGCCCCGCCCCTCCCACCCACCCGGAGTCTCACCTGGTGGTTTCGGCTCAATCTGCTGGGGTTCGCCCTCGCAGTCATCCCCAGCGCCCTGCGGTTGGCCGGCTCCTGGGGCCATAACGACAGCTGGGAGTACGCCGCGACGGAGTGGCTAATCAACAGTGCGGGGGGAACCACCCGGCGCGGCTTGTCCGGCGATCTGCTCCTGGCGCTTCCCGGGGTGCCTGCACGGACCACATTGGTGGTCACGGTCAGCATCCTGTTGGCGGCGGTCGGCGCGGGCTTCGCGCTGCTGGTCGGCAGCTGCATCCAACGCACCGCCTCGGGTTGGCCGTTGCTGTTCTGGCTCACGCCCGGCGGTCTGGTGCTGGCCACGCTGCAGGCGAACGTCCACCAGGGGTCGATTGCCGACACCAGCTTCGCAACGCGCAAGGAGTACGCCTTCCTGCTGGTCATCCTCGGTGTGGTGCTGGCCTCGGCGCGGTGGCCGAGTCGGCGCGCCTGGCCCTGGATCGCCTGCGTCGG
>JAUPKO010000505.1 GCA_030837395.1 Actinomycetota bacterium
GTGATCGGTATCTGTGATGAAGATCAGATAACGCGGACCGACTCCGCCTGCGGGCCCTTGGGGCCGCTGACGATCCGGAATTCGACGCGCTGGTCCTCATCGAGGGCCTTGTAGCCGTCCATGTCGATAGCGCTGTAGTGGACAAAAACATCGCGGTCTTGGCCGTCAACCGAGAGGAAGCCGTAGCCCTTCTCGGAGTTGAACCACTTGACTACGCCCTGGACGGGGTCATTGCTCATTGCGATAGTGCCTTTACTGTCGGGAACAAGGGCAGCGAATGCCGCCCTCGGGCCTAACCCTACGGCACATTGGTCAATAGGTCGACCACAGCGTCCGCGTCGGGTTGGATTACTGCGGTGGGTGCACCGTACGCAAGCACGGCATCGAGAGTTTTGAGGCCGTCACCGGTGTTGAGGATCACAGTCTCGGCGTCCGGATCGAGGCGACCGTCGGCCAGCAAGGCGCGCAACGTGGCCACCACGACGCCGCCGGCGGTCTCGGCGAAGACACCCTCGGTGCGGGCCAACAACCGGATGCCCTCGACGATCTCCTCGTCAGACACCGACGCCACCGCACCGCCGGTGCGGCGTACCGCATCGAGGGCGTAGGGTCCGTCGGCCGGGTTGCCGATCGCCAGCGACTTGGCGATGGTGTCTGGCTTGACCGGACGCACCACATCCCAGCCGGCGTCGAACGCCTGCGCCACCGGCGAACAGCCCGTGGCCTGCGCCCCGAACACCCGGTAGTCGGAAGGGGACACGAAACCGAGGTCGGCCAGCTCGCGCCACGACTTGTCGACCTTGGTCAACAACGAACCCGACGCGACCGGTGCCACCACTTGCTGGGGCAGCCGCCAGCCGAGTTGCTCGGCGATCTCATAGCCGACCGATTTGGACCCCTCGGCGTAGTAGGGCCGCAGGTTGACGTTGACGAAACCCCAACCGTTGGTGACCTCCTCGCCGATCAGCTCCGAGCACAGCCGGTTGACGTCGTCGTAGGTGCCCTCGACCGCCAGCAGCAGCCCGCCGTACGTGGCCGTCGTGACCGTCTTGCCGGCTTCGAGGTTGCTCGGGATGATCACCGCCGACCCCATGCCGGCACGCGCCGCGGCGGCGGCAACGGCGTGAGCGAGATTGCCTGTGGAGGCGCACGCCAGCGTCGTCAGGCCCAACGCCCGGGCCGCGCCCTGGGCTACCGCGACAACGCGGTCCTTGAACGAGTGAGTGGGGTTGCCGGAGTCGTCCTTGACCCACAGCTTGCGCATACCGAGTTCGGCGGCGAGCCGGTCGGCGGAGTGCAACCTGGTCCAGCCGGGGTTGAGGTTGGGTGCCGCCGCGGCCGCTGCGGGCACCGGCAACAACGGGGCGTAGCGCCAAATGTTGGTCGGACCTGCGGTGATGTCGTCCCGACGCACGCCGGAGAAGTCGTAGGCGACCTCCAGTGGGCCAAAGCAGTCGGCGCAGGCGTAAGCGGCCCCGAGGTCGTAATGGGCGCCGCACTCGCGACAGGACAAACCGATGGCGTTGCCGAAGGAGATCGGGAGCGCAGTGGAAACAGTCATGTGAAGAAGAGGCCTTTCTCCTCATCTGCCCCGCCGGATTTCGACGGGTCGGACTTGGCACCTTCCCCGAGCAGCTCGCGCGATGCGCACAGAGCTCTCAAGTGGTTGCCGGGGCTTCAACGGGCCGTTCCCTCTGCCCCTCTGGATGAGCGGTATGCAGTTGTGGCAGGTCCTGTCGGACCGTGCGAGTCACGGGTGTGGGACTCTCAGCATGGCTGCCTGGCAGTCGCCCGACCCGTAATGTGCCGAAAGCATAGGACCCGTAACGGGGCTTTGTCCATGAGGGATGGTGAACGAGTTGCAGCAGATGTCGGCGGACTGGTTGGCCGGTCACACATCGACCGCGCACGACTGGCCCGTTGCCCAGGTTGCCGCCGCGGTCCGCGACTGCGCCCTGACGGTGGCGGTGGTGCTTCCGGCGCTCAACGAGGAGGCGACCGTCGGGCAGATCGTGGCGACCATCGTCGCCGAACTCACCGGCCCCGACGGCTTCGTCACCGAGGTGGTGGTGGTCGACTCGGGCTCGACCGATGCCACCGCCAAGGTGGCCGCCGAGGCAGGCGCGCGGGTGGTGGTGCGCCAGGATGTGCTGACCCACATCCCACCTGTGCCGGGCAAGGGCGAGTCGATGTGGCGAGGCCTGGCCGCCACCACGTCCGACATCGTCGTGTTCGTCGATGCCGACCTGCAATCGTTCTCGACCGACTACATCGCGGGACTCGTCGGCCCGCTGGCAGCCAAACCCGATCTGCAATTGGTGAAGGCCGTCTACGAACGTCCACTGGTGGCCGGCGAGACCGTCGTACCCGCCGGTGGCGGCCGGGTGACCGAACTGGTCGCCCGCCCGCTGATCAATCGGTTCTGGCCCGAACTCGCCGCCGTCGTGCAGCCGCTCGCGGGGGAATACGCCGGCCGCCGCGGTCTGCTGGAATCACTGCCGTTCCCGTGCGGCTACGGCGTCGAGATAGCCCTGATGGTCGACACGTACGAGAGATTCGGCCTGACTGCCATCGCGCAGGTGGATCTGGGCGTGCGGGTGCATCGGCATCACCACGAGCAAGGGCTGGGGGTAATGGCGGCGGAGATCCTCGACACCGCCCTGCGCCGGGTGCCGGGCCTGGCCGACCCAGCGGGCAACCCGACGCTCACCCAATTCGAACGCACCGTCGGCGGCTACCAGCCGCGCAGCCGTGCCCTATCAACCCTCGAGCGGCCACCCCTGCGGGACGTACGCAGCGTGACAGGTCCACCACAGCGACCTACCTAGCCCCCGTCGCGGGTAGCGTCATCGACCGCGATTCGATCCCGTCCCGCCTGTTTGGCCCGGTACAGCGCCTGGTCGGCGCGGGTGAGCAGGGCCTCGGCGTCGTCCGCCGACTCGGCCAGGGCCAGGCCGATGCTGACCGTCGGCACGATCAACCCGCCGTCGGTGGCAAGGCCCGCCGAGAGTTCCCGCTGAATCACCTCCGCCATCTCCGCAGCAGTCCGGACGTCCGGGAGGTCGTGCAGCACAACGACGAACTCGTCACCGCCGATCCGGGCGGCGAGATCCCCGGGGCGGGTGCTGATGCGCAACTGCTCAGCCAGGGCCACGATCACCTGGTCACCCACCGCGTGGCCGTGGGTGTCGTTGATCCCCTTGAGGTTGTCCAAGTCGATGAACAGCACGCCGGGGCGCCCGCCGCCCTGCTGGAAGCCGACCAAGACCGTGGCCAGCACGTCCAGCAAGTGAGCGCGGTTGGCCAGCGACGTCATCGCGTCGTGGGTGGCCAGGAATTCCAGTTGGTCCTGCGCCCGGCGGGTCTCGGTGTTGTCCACGAACTGCGAGACGTACCACAGCGGCGTGCCGTGCTCGTCCCGCAGTAGCCCGATCGCGTGGGTGACGATGAGGTCCTCGCCGGCGGCAGTCACCATACGTTCGTCGTTCGTGGCAGAGTCGATGCCCGCCAACAACTGCCGACGCACCTGCCGGTCCCGTTCGTCGGCCTCGGGGTTGGCCTGGAACAGGTCCGCGATGCCGCGGTCGAGCAGCCACCGCTCACTTCTGCCGAGCATCAGGCACAGCGCCGGGTTGACGCGCACGAACCGCCGGTCGAGGTCGACCACGGCCATCCCGATAGGCGCCGAAACCATCGCCAGCCGAAACTGCTGCTCACTGCGGGCCAGGGCCTCCTCGAACTGCCGCTGCGCGGTGATGTCGCGGGTGACGCCCAAGATCTGCACCACCTGGCCGTCGGAATTCACCTGCGGCGTCACCTGCAGGTCGCCGAGCATGAGCGAGCCGTCCTTGCGGTAGTACTCGTGCTCGCCGTGATAAGTGGGTGGGACGGTGCCGGCCGCCATTGAGGCGTACAACTGCCCGAAGTACTCGGCCACCCGCGCGGCCGTGGACGGGGGGTGAATCTGATCCAACGTCTGCGCCATGGCCTCGGCCGGGGTGATGCCGCGCACCCGCTCCACCGAGGGGCTGACGTAGGTGATCGCCCCATCCACCCCCATGGTCCAGATCACGTCATAAGCGTTCTCGGCCAGCAGGCGGTACTTCTCCTCGCTCTCGGCCAGGCGGGCGACGGCTTCGTCGCGCTCGGCGTGAAGGAGGGCGTCGTCGGTGACATCCAGCAGGGTGCCGAGCATCGTCACCGGGGTTCCCGCTGCGCTTCGCCGCACCCTCGCCTGCCCCCGCACGTAGCGCACCTCACCGTCTGGGCGCACGACCCGGTGCCGCAGGTCGAACTCCTGCCGACCCTCCAGCGCCTCCGTGATCCGATGCCAGAGCACGCGACGGTCCTCGGGGTGCACCGCCTCGATGAAGCGCTCGTACGTGGGCGCTATCGCGCCGACTGCCGCCCCCAGGATGCGGTCCGTCTGATGCGACCACCACAACCTTCCCGTGGCCACCTCCCATTCCCACGTCCCCACCTGCACCAGGTCCTGAACTTCCTCGAACAGCCCCGGGCCACCAAGGCGCGCGGCAGTGGCAGGGTCGGCGTCGCCCTGCCACTCGCTCGCACCCACTGGTCGCCTCGATTCGCGCACGGTGAGATGCACCCCACCTTTCGTGACATGCTAGCAATCGGTTGCATCGATCCCCACCCTCACGCAACTGCGCGCGAATTAGCCGTCGACACCCAGTCGACGGGCTGTGCGGGCTCGCTGACGTTGGTCGCGCAGGCGCCGCAGGCGCTTGACCAGCAGCGGGTCGAATTCCAACGCGGCGCGAGTGTCGATGAGGTTGTTGAGCGTCTGGTAGTAGCGCGTGGCGCTGAGTGCGAACTGATCCCGAATCGCCTGCTCCTTGGCCCCGGCGTAGCGCCACCAACTGCGCTCGAATTCCAGAATGCCACGTTCCAGGTCCGAGAGCTCTGATGGCCCGGTGGCGTCCCCCTGCGGTGCAGTCGACACAGCGACACCCTCCAATCGTTTTCAGACTCCGCGGCAGATGTGCTCACGCCCGGCACACGCGTGTGAGTTTAGGGACTCGGAGGCGCCGCGCCGGGCGTGTCGGCCCGCGGCGTGTCGGTGTCCGACGGGTTGGTGGGCGTCGGGAC
>JAUPKO010000506.1 GCA_030837395.1 Actinomycetota bacterium
TCATTCAGCGTCCGGTCCTCGTCGTGGTTACGGAGCGCGCAGTGCCACACGTAGTTCGCCGCGACGTCCACGCCGTGCAGCTGTCGCGGACGGTCCATCTCCCCCGCCAGGGCGAACACCTCCGCCTCCGACAGGCTCTCCTGCGACGCCGCCCACCCGTCCCACCCGGCCACCAGATGAGGGTTCTCGTGTTCCTCACGGTCTCCCGGCCCGAACAGGTACACCAGCAGGCCCTGGACCCGGCTCCCCTTCGTGATCTTCCCGATCATCGGGCATCTTCCAGGGCTTCCAGCAGCGCGCTCAACCGGTTCATCGCCCGCTCACACGCCGCCAGGCTCACTGCGGCCTGGACCGGGACCTCACCCGTCGCGTTCGCAGCCCGGGCGAGCTGGTTGACGTTGTTGGCTGTGGCGCCAACGATCCGCCGGACGGCCATCAGCTCCTCCGCCCATGCCCGCCGCTCCGGAGCCCCCATCCGGAACGCCCACACGCCCCGACCGGGGGCGTCCTCCGTCCGCGTCGGCCCCCACAACGCGGCCTCCGCGACGTAGGAAGTGACCTCCCACCCCGCTGCGGCCGCCCGCGCGGTTACCTGCTCCAGCTCCTCCTGCGTGTACCGCACGTTCAGCATCTGCCGGCGTCCGCCCGGCACCCGCCGACGCCGACGCGCAGCCCCTGACCGCCCGCTCCCGGCGTCCTCCGGGACCACCGCCGACGCGGTCTCGACGATCGACGCGACGTCCGCGACCGACGGCTCGGCCGTTTCAGGCGCGCCCAGCGCCCTCGCGACGGCGCTCTCTTCCCCGGACACTCCCCCAGGCTGACGCACACCCCGTGCCCTCTTCAAGATCTTTCCTTCGATCCGCTATGCGGATCGTATAACTTGCTCCGCGAAGCGGGCATGTGATCATGGTAGCCAGCGGGGCGCGGCAGCAAGACCACGTCGGGCGGGGTCGTCGGCCAGCTGCCACGAGCGGCCGTCGGGTAGAAGCAGACCGCGG
This sequence comes from Actinomycetota bacterium, assembly GCA_030837395.1. Taxonomy (GTDB): domain Bacteria; phylum Actinomycetota; class Actinomycetes; order S36-B12; family UBA10799; genus JACJWR01. The sequence goes on from JAUPKO010000506.1 coordinate 1,002, forward strand.
GGGCGCTGCCCCCACGCCCCCGACCCTCACTCGGAGATCACTCGACGGCTCCGGGAGGTCAAGGACGGGGTTCGGCTACCCGCTTGGTGATCTCCTCGTTTCGGGAACCACCAAGCGGGCCACACCGGTCACCCGACCCGCAAGGGCCGGGCCGCTCCGCGGTCGCGCTCCGCGCGAGCCCTTGCCCGCCGGGCGCCCGGCGCGGCATCTCGGAGGTGCCCGAAACGAGGAGATCACCAGCCCTGTCAGGTCACCTGGAGGGGGCGTGGGGTGGTGGCCCCGGACATCGCCGGGGCCACCGGGCGAGACGGTTACAGGCGGTGGACGGTGCTGCCGCAGGTGGCGGCGTGCTCCGCGGCGGCGGCGTCGCGCTCCTGCGCGGTGTCGAACGCGAAGACGGGCTCGGTCACCTCGCAGCCGACGAACGGGTCGACGTCGCGTGAGGTGCAGATCGAGCAGGTGAACAGGTACGCGGCGAGCGGACGAGACGGGTCGGTGGGGATGGTCACGGTGAGCCTCCTTGGTGTCCGACTGTCGGGGTCATCTCCTCCTGGTGGCCCCGCCGTCGGCGGGGGAAGAGCCGCTGGGGAACCCGGCCACACGGGGCTGGAGGCGACCGGTCAAGAGCGGCCCGCAGGGCCGTCGCGCAGCGACCCGTAGCGCAGCGGAGGGCTCTTGAGGGGGCGGTGGAAGCCCGTACGGTGGGCTGACCCCGACAGACGGACTGGTGAGCGGGGCGTGCCCCGTACCGGCGGGTCACCACCGCGCCAGCGGCAGCAACGAGGAGCCGTGGCGGGGAGGACCTGCCTCGCCTGTCTTCCCGAGAAACGTCCCTGGTCCCTGCCGGTCAGCCTGCTCGAGGTGACCATGCAGGCTGACCGGCCTACGTTCCGCGCCCGGCCGGGGTCAGCCGTCGGTGCCGGATGGGGTCGTGCTGGCGTCGGCCGGGTCCGGCAGCTGCCAGGAGCGGTGAGCCCGTTCGATCAGGGCTGCGCCCTCGCAGGTGGAGTCGGAAACCGGGGCGGTCACCGCTGGGACCGTGGAGGGGACCGTCGGAACAGCCTCCGCCGGGTCGGAGGGCCGGTGGGGGCGGGGGCCGGAGCACCGTTCGAGCGTTTCTCCGGCCGCGGCGATCGCGGCGCGGTAGCCGCGACGGAAACCCTCACGGTGTCCCTCGTCGTAGCCGTCGATCCATCCAGCGTCGTACACCTGCTGGGGCGGAGCCGGGTCAGGGCACACCGTGGCCCCTCCTCCGGGTAGTGGCGGAGGGAGCGTCGCTCGTGGTCGCGTCTTGCACGCGGGACGGCCGTCGGCGCCGGTAGGCGGCCAGGGCAGCGACGACCGCCGGGAACGATCCGGCGCAGGCATCGGCGCGCGCCCCCGGGTCCGGGTGAAGGCGGGGATCGGCGGGCCCGTCGAACAGCTGCAGCCCGAGCACCCGAGCATGGCCGTCGAGCACCAGGAACCCGAATCCGCCCGCTGGGTCCTCGGCGAGCAGCCAGGCCGCGAAACCACTGCCGGCAGGGCTGCGCAGGGGACGGACGGTGGCCGCCAGCCCTGACTGAGCGCACAGCAGCAGGACGGCGCGGGTGCTGCCGGGCAGGACCGGCAGGCCGACGACGTCGCCGTACCGGTCCCGGCCGGTGGCCCGCCTCGCCCGGTCCTGGCCGGTGGCCGGCGCACCCTCGCCGGCCACCGCCAGGACAGTCACCAGATCCTCGGGGACGGCAGGGGTCCGACCGGCAGGAACACCGCGGCGGCGTTGTCACCGCTGCTGGAAGACGACGTCACGGCCATCTCGACCAGCTCTCGGACCGCTTGGCCGGGGTCTCCGGTGTGTCGGGAGACCTGCCGCAGGATCGAGGCGATGACGTCTGCCCGCAGCGACCCGGTGACGCCGTCGGTGCACAGCAGCAGGCCCCGCACGTCAGGCTCGTCCAGCCGGACCGTCGCGGTGCCGATCGCTCCCGTCCGTAGGTGCGAGGTGAGTCGCTGGGCCAGTCCGGACCGGTCGAACCATGCGTGGTCGTCCACGCCGACCGGCTGCCAGGCCGCCCGCGCGACCGCCTCGGTGTGGTCACGGGTCATCTGGTGCAGCGCCCAGGACTGGCGGCCCTCCCGCACGAGGAAGGCGCGAGAGTCCCCGGTCCAGGCGACCTGGACGCGGCCGTCGTGGTCGATGGTGGCCACCACCAGGGTGGTGTCACCCCAGTGTCCCTGGATCCTGCGGCGAGCCTGCCGCAGGCCCCGCTCGGCGCCCGCCAC
>JAUPKO010000507.1 GCA_030837395.1 Actinomycetota bacterium
CGACGCTCTTCCGATCTCCAGCGAGGAGCAGCCGCTGCTGGACCGCACCATCCAGGCCGAACTCGCACCCGCGTCCACCTTCAAGCCGATCACCGCCACCGCAGCGGCCGAGGCCGGCTACGACTTCTCCGAAAGTTACCCGTGCCCGGCCGCCTACAACGTTGGCACGCAGGCCTTCACCAACTACGAGTCCTCGGCCTACCCGCCGCTGACGGTGGCCGATGCGCTCAAGGTGTCGTGCAACACGGTCTTCTACAAGTTCGCCGCCGAGATGTACGCAGCCGACGGCGGGCTCAACCCCTCGGGTACCCCGCGCGAGTTGATCCCCAACACCGCGCGGGCCTTCGGCTACGGCTCCGCGACCGGGGTGGATCTGGCCGGGGAGGCGTCTGGGAAGGTCACCGACCGTGCCCAGAAACTCTCGGACTATGAGGAGCTCAGCGCCGCTTACTGCACCCGCGCCGAGACCGGCTACCCCGAGGAGCCCGACCCGGCCAAGGCCGAGATGTACAAGCAGTTCGCTGCCGAGTACTGCGCCGACGGCGACAAGTACCGCGTCGGTGATGCGATCAACCAGGCCGTGGGCCAGGGCGACATCCTCGTGACCCCGCTGCAGATGGCCCGCGCCTACGCGGCGATCGGCAACGGCGGCACCCTCTACACCCCGCATGTGGTCAAGGCCGTGGTCGGCGCCAACGGCAAGGTCGTCAAGGACGTCAAGCCCGAGGTGGCAGGCAAACTTCCGGACAGCCCGGAAACCCTCGCCTACATCCAGCAAGCGCTGGAGTCCGTGACCACCGGCGGCACGGCCGCCCCCGCGTTCGCCGGCTTCCCGCTCGATGAGATCCCGGTGGCCGCCAAGACCGGTACCGCTGAGGTCGCCAACAAGGAGACGACCTCGTTGTTCGCCTCCTACGCGCCGGCCAACAACCCCCGGTACGCCGTCGTCGTGGTGATCACCCAGGCCGGTGTCGGTGGCGAGATGAGCGCCCCTGCCGCCCGCAAGATCTATGACGCACTGTTCGGCGTGGTGGATGGCAAGGCAGACCCGGCGCGCAGCGTGCTGGTCGGCGGCGCCCCGCAGGCCGACCTGCCCGCGGATGTGCTCAAGTGACCGTCACCGTCACGCCGACCACCACGGCGACCCCGCGCACGCGACTGAAAGTCCCGCTCGATGTGCGGCGGATGGACTTCGTGTTGGTCGGGGCCGCGGTGCTGCTGTCGATGATCGGCGCGGCGCTGATCTTCTCGGCCACCCGCGGCAAACTGCTTGCCGCCGACGAGGATCCCCGACTGTTCCTCGACAAGCAGATGATCAACATCGTCATCGGGATCATCCTCGGCTGGGCGGTGAGCACCGTCGGCTACCGCACCCTACGGGCCTCGGCCTGGTGGGTCTACGGCGCCGTGCTGCTGCTGCTGCTGGCCGTGCTGTCGCCGTTGGGGACGGTCAACAACGGCATCAAGGCGTGGATCAATCTGCCGGCGGGATTCTCGTTGCAGCCCAGCGAGCTGGCCAAGGTGGCCGTGATCCTCGCGGTCGCCCTCGTGCTGACCCAACTCGGCCCCAGCGGCGCCGCCGATGCCGATGTGCAGCCGCGGTTGCGATACGTGCTGTTGGCGCTGATCGTGGCCGGCGTGCCGATCATGCTGATCCTGGCGCAGCCGGACCTGGGCACGGTTCTGGTGATCGCCGCCACGGTGTTCGGCATGTTGGCGGTGTCGGGGGTGTCGTCCAAGGTGTTGTGGTCCATGGTCGCGTTGGCCGTGGTGGCGGTGACGCTGGTGATGACGACGGGAGTGCTCGATGACTACCAGGTCGATCGCCTGACGACTTTCATGGATCCTGAGCGGGATCCGCTGGGCGCAGGCTACAACACTCGGATGGCGCGACTGGCGATCGCCGGCGGCGGCCTGTTCGGTTTCGGCCTGTTCCGCGGACCGACCACACAGGGCGGTTTCGTGCCCTATCAGCAGACCGACTTCGTCTTCTCCGCCGCTGGTGAGGAGTTGGGGCTCGTCGGCGCGGGCACCATCATCGTGCTGATCGGGATCATCCTGTGGCGCGGCACCAAGATCGCCCTGGCCGCCCCGGACCGCTACGGCCGGGTCATGGCAGCCGGAGTTGTGGTCTGGTTCACGGTGCAGGCCTTCGAGAACATCGGGATGAATCTGGGCATCATGCCGGTCACCGGGGTGCCGCTGCCGTTCGTGTCGTACGGCGGGTCATCGATGTTCGCCCTGTGGATCGGGATCGGACTGCTCACCAGCGTGCACCTGCGCAGCGGTCGCCCGCGCTGAGGGCGCTTTCGTCGGCCGGACCGTACCCTTAGGCCATGCCTGTGACCGACGTATTCGACCAACTCGAGCAGATCCTGCCCCTGGTTGCCAAACCCATCCAGTACGTGGGGGGTGAGGTCAACGCCGTCGTCAAGAACTGGGACGACGTCACCGTGCACTGGGCCGTGATGTACCCGGATGTCTATGAGGTGGGGGCCCCCAACCAGGGCGTGCAGATCCTCTACGAGGTGCTCAACGAGCGCGACGATGCCCTGTGCGAGCGGGTCTACGCGGTGTGGCCGGACATGGAGGCGTTGCTGCGTGAGCGCCGCATCCCCGCCTTCACCATCGACGCGCACCGGCCGGTGGCGGCGTTCGACGTGCTCGGGGTGTCGTTCTCCACTGAACTCGGGTACACCAACCTGCTCACCACGCTCGACCTTGCGGGCATCGCCTTGCACTCGCGGGATCGACAGGCCGAGCCGCTGGTGATCGCGGGCGGACACGCGGCCTTCAACCCCGAGCCCATCGCGGACTTCATCGACGCCGCGGTGCTCGGCGACGGCGAGGAAGCCGTCTTGGCCATCACGGACATACTGGCGGCCTGGAAGCAGGAGGGATCACCGGGTGGGCGCGAGGAGATCCTGCTGCGCCTGGCTGCGACCGGCGGCGTCTACGTGCCGCGCTTCTACGACGTCGACTACCTGCCGGACGGGCGGATCAGGCGGGTCGCCCCCAACCGGCCCGACGTACCGTGGCGGGTCGCCAAACACACGGTCATGGACCTGGATGCCTGGCCCTACCCGAAGGCGCCATTGGTGCCCCTGGCCGAGACTGTGCACGAGCGGGCCAGCGTTGAGATCTTCCGCGGCTGCACCCGCGGCTGCCGGTTCTGCCAGGCGGGCATGATCACCCGACCCGTGCGGGAGCGGTCCATCACCACCGTCGCCCAGGTGGTCACCAACGCGGTGGCGCGTACCGGCTTCGAGGAGGTCGGCCTGCTGAGCCTGTCCAGCGCGGACCACTCCGAGATCGCCGACATCGCCAAGGGCCTGGCCGACCAGTTCGAAGGCAGCAACACGTCGTTGTCCCTGCCCTCCACGCGGGTGGATGCCTTCAACATCGAGCTGGCCAATGAACTCGCCCGCAACGGCCGCCGGTCCGGGTTGACGTTCGCCCCCGAGGGTGGCTCGGAGCGGATCCGCGCGGTCATCAACAAGATGGTCAGCGAGGAGGACCTGATCCGCACCGTCACGGCCGCCTACTCAGCCGGTTGGCGGCAGGTGAAGCTCTACTTCATGTGCGGGCTGCCCACCGAGACCGATGAGGACGTGCTGCAGATCGCCCGGCTGGCCCGCGAGGTCATCAGAGCGGGCCGGGCGGCCTCGGGTCGCCGGGACATCCGCTGCACGGTGTCGATCGGCGGTTTCGTGCCCAAACCGCACACGCCGTTCCAATGGGCCGCGCAATTCGGAGCTGAGCAGACAGATGCCCGGCTGGCGCTGTTGCGGGACACGATTCGCGGCGATCGTGAGGTGGGTCGGGCGATCGGCTTCCGCTATCACGACGGTCGGCCGGGCATCGTCGAGGGACTACTCAGCCGCGGTGATCGCCGGGTCGGGGCGGTGATCGAACAGGCGTGGTCCGACGGTTCGCGGCTGGAGGGGTGGAGCGAGCACTTCTCGTACGACCGCTGGATGGCCGCGGCCGAAGTCGCCCTGGCCGACGTGCCGGTGGACGTGGACTGGTACACCACCCGGGAGCGCGACGAGGCCGAGGTGCTGCCGTGGGATCACCTCGACGCCGGGCTCGACAAGCAATGGCTCTGGGACGACTGGCAGGATGCGCTGGCCGAGGTGGCGGTCGAAGACTGCCGGTGGTCGCCGTGCTTCGACTGCGGCGTGTGCGATCAGCTGGGCACCGAGATCCAGGTGGGGCCAAGCGGCCAGGTGATGGTGCCCGTGCCCGTGCTGCCCAGCCTCGCGGGTCAGCCTTCCGGTGTGGCAACGTGAGGATCCCCGACCGCGAGTACGTGGCGCCGGTGGTCCGCTACCGCATCATGTTCGCCAAGCGGGGTCGGATGCGGTTCGCCAGCCACCGAGACTTCCAACGCGTCTTCGAGCGGGCGCTGCGCCGCGCCGGGGTGCCGATGGCCTACTCGGCGGGGTTCAACCCGCATCCGCGGATCTCGTACGCGAATGCGGTGGCCACCGGCGCGGCCAGCGAGGCCGAATACGTGGAGATCGGGGTCGCCCAGGAGTTGTCGTGCGAGGCGCTGGCGGCCGTCCTGGACGACTCGCTGCCGGTGGGCTTCGACATTCTCGACGTGGTGCCCGCGCTGACCTCGGACTTCGCCGCCCGATTGGAGGCGTCGCTGTGGCGGGTGCGCCTGCCCGGGGTGCCGGCCGCGCAGGCGGAGGCAGCGGTCTGTGCGCTGCTGGCCGCGGACCATGTCGAGGTGTCCCGGATGACCAAGAAGGGTCTGCGGACCTTCGACGTTCGTGCCGACCTCTTGACCCTCAAGTGCAAGGCTGACGATGACGGATGTGCGATACTGACCATGGTCGTACGGCACGCAGTTCCCGCCGTCCGACCGGACGATGTCTTGGCAGGTCTGCGGCAGGTGGCCTCCCTCGCGACGCCGTTGCCACCCGTGGTGACGCGCATGGCGCAGGGGCTGCTGACTGCAGATCGAAGTTCAGTCACCGATCCGCTGACGCCAGACCGCGATTCCCTCGCGGGTAGGCAGGACGCAGCGACCGGCGCCGAACGAGGCTGAGGCTGAGTTCGCGGGTCGCCTTCGGCGGTCCGCACCACAGGCTTCGCGCGGCGCTTGTTCGGGTTTCGGCCCGGCATCGTCGCGCATTCGACAGGCCCGATGAGCCGCTGCGGCGTGTGACAACGCCAGCGCCCGGGGCCGAAAGGGGCGATGCCCGCATGGAGCAGGAGATTCCCGGCACCGAGGTGCCCGCCGAAGACGCAGCGACCCCCGAAGTGGAGGGTGACGCCGAGATTGACGTTGAGGCGGCCGCCGCGCCTGAGGCTGACGCGACCCCCGAGGTCCAAGTCGAGGTCGAGGTGACCCCGGAACCGGAGGCGCCGCGGCGACGGGGGCCGCGACGGGCCGCGAGTCGTCCCGCGGGGCCGCCCACGGCCGCGGTGTTCTCAGCCGCGGAGCCCAGCGAGGCTGCCGCGGAGATCGTCGTGCGTCCCTCGACCGCCATGGTCGCGGCGGTGTTCCAAGCCCCGGACCACGCCGTGATGGTGAAGGCGGCAACGGAGGCCGAACCGGCACCAGGCCAGGGTGGTGACACTGCCCAGATCGGTGACGTCGACGAATCGGCCGATGCCGCAGCGGCGGCTGACGGTGCCGGCGAGGATGAACCAGGTCCCGCACGCCGGCGTCGGCGCCGCGGCGGTCGCGGTCGCGGTCGCAAGGCCGAACCGAACGCCACCACCGAGGCCGAGGACGACGCTGCCGAGTCGGGCCCGGCTGAGAAGCCCGATCAGACGGCGGACTCTGAGGGCATCACAGACGACTCTGAGGGGGATGAGGCGGCCAATGACGGCGATGAGGCCGGCGGCAGCAGGCGTCGACGTCGGCGCAGGCGCAAAGGCAGCGACGGTGATGGTGGCTCCGGCTCCGGTGGCGGCAACGCGAAGGCCGACAGTGGGCAGGCCGGGAAGTCGTCCGATGAGGTGACCGGCGTCAAGGGCTCCACCCGGCTGGAGGCCAAGAAGCAGCGTCGTCGCGAGGGCCGGGTCAACCGGGGCAGCCGCGCGCCGATCCTCACCGAAGCCGAGTTCCTGGCCCGCCGCGAGTCGGTGGACCGCAAGATGATCGTGCGGCAACGCGGCGGTCTAACCCAGATCGGCGTCCTCGAAGATGAGGTGCTCGTCGAGCACTACGTCGCCTCTGAGGCCAGCACGTCGATCATCGGCAACGTCTACCTCGGCCGGGTGCAGAACGTTCTGCCCAGCATGGAGGCCGCCTTCGTGGACATCGGGCGCGGGCGCAACGCGGTGCTCTATGCCGGCGAGGTCAACTGGGATGCGGCCGGCCTGGAGGGCCAGCCCAAACGCATCGAACTGGCGCTGAAGTCCGGCGACACCGTGCTGGTGCAGGCCACCAAGGACCCCGTCGGCCACAAGGGGTCTCGGCTGACCAGCCAGATCTCGCTGCCTGGTCGCTTCTTGGTGTACGTGCCTGAGGGCGGCATGACCGGCATCAGCCGCAAACTGCCCGACCGCGAGCGCGCCCGGCTCAAGAAGATCCTCAAGACTGTTGTGCCCGAGGACGCCGGGGTGATCGTGCGCACGGCGGCCGAGGGCGCCTCGGAGGAGAACCTTCGCCAGGACGTCGAGCGGTTGGCCGCCGAGTGGGAGCGGATCAGCCAGAAGGCGACCTCCGGGTCAGCGCCGACGTTGCTCCGCTCCGAGCCGGACCTCACGCTCAAAGTCGCGCGGGACATCTTCAACGAGGACTTCACGAGCATGATCGTCAGTGGCGATCGAGCCTTCGGCGCGGTCTCGGAGTACATCGGGGCGGTCGCCCCGGACCTGGCCGACCGGGTGAGCAAGTGGACCGGGAATGACGACGTGTTCGCCGCCCACCGCATCGACGAGCAGTTGGCCAAGGCCTTGGACCGCAAGGTGTGGCTGCCCTCGGGCGGATCGCTGGTGATCGACCGCACTGAAGCCATGACAGTGATCGATGTCAACACCGGCAAGTTCGTAGGCAAGGGCGGCAACCTCGAAGAGACGGTCACCCGCAACAACCTCGAGGCCGCCGAGGAGATCGTCCGGCAACTGCGGCTGCGAGACATCGGTGGGATCATCGTCGTCGACTTCATCGACATGGTCCTGGAGAGCAACCGGGAGTTGGTGTTGCGGCGACTGGTGGAGTGCCTGAGCCGTGACCGCACCAAGCACCAGGTGGCCGAGGTCACCTCGTTGGGGCTGGTGCAGATGACGCGCAAGCGGATCGGCCAGGGACTGCTCGAGACCTTCTCTGTGCCGTGCGAGTCGTGCAACGGCCGGGGCGTGAAGGTGCAGACCGAGCCGATCGGGCAGACCGGCGAGCAGCGTCCGGCGCAACGCGCCCGGCGGCCCAAGATCACCGGACCCATCCCGGGTGCTCCGACGGCCCACAAGCCGGCTGCCGACGAGGTCGAGGTCGTGGCCGCGGAGGCGACCGAAGGGGCTCCGGAGGAGGCGGCCGAGCAGGTGGCGCCAGAGCAGGCGGTCGACGTCGTGGCCGTCGTCGAGGTGGCTGACGGTGGCCACGACGAGCACGAATCGGCCCCGACGGTCGAGTCCGACGAGGGTCACGTAGACTAGAAAGCACTGTGCGCAGAGCCCGGGCGTATCCCGGTTCATTAGATGTGCCCAAACCGAACCACGAATCAAGGAGTGTGCGGTGTTCGCGATTGTCCGCGCCGGGGGCCGGCAAGAGAAGGTCGCCGTTGGCGATGTCATCGCAGTTGATCGGGTGGCGGGTGAGCCGGGCAGCAGTGTGTCGCTGCCGGTCCTGCTGCTGGTGGACGGTGACGACGTCACCCACAGTGCCGAAGCCCTGGCCGACGCCGCCGCAACCGCCGAGATCGTCGAGCACATGCGCGGCCCGAAGATCAAAATCCTCCGCTACAAGAACAAGACCGGTTACCGCCGTCGGCAGGGCCACCGCCAGGACCTGACCAAGCTGCGCGTCACCGCGATCGGATCGGGGAAGTAGAGATGGCTCACAAGAAGGGTGCCTCGAGCACCAGGAACGGTCGCGACTCCAACGCCCAGCGCCTCGGCGTGAAGCGGTTCGGCGGCCAGTTGGTCAACGCCGGTGAGATCATCGTCCGCCAGCGCGGAACGCACTTCCACCCTGGCGAGAACGTCGGCCGCGGCGGCGACGACACGCTGTTCGCGCTGACTGCGGGCACCGTCGACTTCGGCACCAGCAAGGGTCGCCGGGTCGTCAACATCATCGCCGTAGGCTGACGGTGCGCGCTTGACGCGCCGCCGGTGGGAAAGGTCGTAGCGTGACCACGTTCGTCGATCGCGCGACACTGCGGGCTCGGGCTGGGGACGGCGGCAACGGCTGCTCATCCGTGCATCGCGAGAAGTTCAAGCCGCTTGGCGGACCCGACGGGGGTGATGGTGGCCGCGGCGGCGACGTTGTGCTGGAGGCCGACAGTCACACCGCGAGCCTGCTGGACGTCGGGTTCCACCCGCACCGGCACGCCAGCAACGGTGGGCCGGGTCTCGGTGGCAACCGGCACGGCGCAGACGCCGACGACGTCGTCGTGACGGTGCCCGTGGGCACCGTGGTGATGACTGAACGCGGCGAGGTGCTGGCAGATCTGGCCGCAGCCGGGCAACGATTCGTCGCCGCCCGCGGTGGTCGCGGGGGGCTGGGAAACGCGTCGTTGGCCAACCGTCGGCGGCGGGCGCCCGGGTTCGCTCTGCTTGGGGAACCCGGCGACGAGGCGACGCTCGTGCTGGAACTCAAGACGCTCGCCGACGTGGGCCTGATCGGCTTCCCTAGCGCTGGCAAGTCGTCGCTGGTCAGTGTGCTCAGCGCCGCCAAGCCCAAGATCGCCGACTACCCCTTCACCACGTTGACGCCCCACCTGGGGGTGGTGACCGCCGGCGACACGGTGTTCACGGTCGCCGACGTGCCCGGGCTGATTCCTGGCGCGAGTGAGGGCAAGGGGCTGGGGTTGGAGTTTCTCCGGCACGTCGAGCGGTGCTCGCTGCTGGTGCACGTGCTCGACTGTGCCACGCTCGACCCCGGCCGCGATCCGCTGAGCGATCTGGACGCGATCGAGGCCGAACTCGCCGCCTACGGGGTGCTGGACGCCACACCGCGGCTGGTGGTGCTCAACAAGATCGACGTGCCTGAGGCCCGGGAACTGGCCGATATGGTCCGTCCGGACGCTGAGGCGCGGGGCTTGGAGGTGTTCGAGGTGTCGGCCGTGAGCCGGGAGGGGCTGCGGCCGCTGACCTTCGCCCTTGCCGGCCGGGTCGGGGCGGCGCGGGCCGAGGCCGAGGCCGAGATGATCGACCGGCCGCGGGTGCGGATACGGCCGGTGCCGGTGGACGACTCGGGCTTTGAGGTGGTGCCGCTGGCCGAGGGGGCATTCCGGGTTCTGGGCTCGCGCCCGACGAGGTGGGTGCGCCAGACGGACTTCAGCAACGACGAGGCCGTGGCCTATCTAGGCGAACGGCTCAATCGACTGGGGGTCGAGGACGAGTTGCGCCGACTCGGCGCCGTGCCCGGCTGCGATGTGCTGATCGGCCCGGTGACCAACTCGGTGGTGTTCGACTGGCGCCCGACGGTCCTTGACGACGATGACGACGGCCTTGAGGTGATCGAGCAGTGACCCGCGAGGCGATCGGCCGGGCCGAGCGGGTCGTGGTCAAGATCGGCTCCTCGTCACTGACCACCGAGGCCGGCATGCTCGACACCGATCGGCTGCACGAGCTGGTCGATGCCGTGGCCGAGCACGTGCGGGCAGGTCGGCAGATGGTGCTGGTGACCAGCGGCGCGGTGGCGGCAGGGCTGGGCCCGTTGGGGCTCACCTCCCGGCCCAAGGCCTTGGCCACCCAGCAGGCCGCCGCCAGTGTGGGCCAGGGTCTGCTGCTGGCCCACTACACCGACCGCTTCCGCCGGTACGGCATCACGGTCGGGCAGGTGCTGCTCACTGGGGCCGACCTCACCCGGCGCGCTCACTACTCCAACGCCCGGCGCACCTTGGAGTGCCTGCTGTCGTTCGACGTGGTGCCGATCATCAACGAGAACGACACCGTGGCCACCCACCGCAACGGCGACAACGACCGCCTGGCGGCGCTCGTGGGCCACCTGATCAAGGCCGATGCGGTGGTGCTGCTCAGCGACATCGATGCGCTCTACGATGGTCATCCCGCAGCGCCGGGCAGCCGGGCGGTCGGCCGGGTGCGGGGGGCAGCGGATCTGGCTGGGATGGACATCGGCGGGGTGGGCAGCGCGGTGGGCAGCGGGGGGATGGCCACGAAGGTCAACGCCGCAGTGATCGCCACGTCGGGCGGCATCCCCGTGGTGCTCACGAGTGCGGAGTTGGCGCGCGAGGCATTACGCGGCGACGAGGTCGGGACGCTGTTCGAGCCCGCACCGAGACCGTTGTCTGCCCGCTACCTGTGGTTGGCTCACGCCACCACCGGGGAGGGGTCGCTGGTGCTCGATGACGGCGCGGTGGCCGCGGTGGTGAGCCGGCGCAAGTCGCTGCTGCCAGCCGGCATCGTGGCGGTGCAGGGCGATTTCACGGCCGGCCGCCCAGTGGATCTGGTGGATCTCAAGGGAACTGTCGTGGCCCGCGGACTGTCGGCCTACGACGCGGCGGAGTTGCCCCCGATGCTCGGCCGGTCGACTCGCGACCTCGCGGCCGAACTCGGCCCGTCGTTCGAGCGCGAGGTGGTGCACGCCGACGACCTGGTGGTGCTTCGACCGAGGGTCGACGCCTAGCCTTGCGCCATGAGCCAGACCACCACAGACCCCTCTGAGGCCACGAGCGAAGGTTCCGCGATCCGCACCCAGGTGCGCGCCGCAGCCCAACGTGCCCGTGACGCGGCGGCCGTGTTGGCCACGCTGACCAGGGCCGATAAGGACGCTGCGTTGCTCGCCATGGCCGACGAACTCGACACGGCCGCAGACGAGATCATCGCCGCCAACGCGGCAGACGTCGCCCGAGCCCGGGTGGCGGGCACCCCGGATGCGCTGATCGACAGGCTCACCCTGGACCAGTCGCGAATCGCCGCGATCGCGCAGGCGCTGCGGGACGTCGCCGCCCTCGACGACCCTGTGGGTGACGTCGTGCGCGGCTACCGACTGCCCAATGGCCTGGACGTCGCGCAGGTGCGGGTGCCCCTCGGCGTGGTGGCGATGATCTATGAGGCCCGGCCCAACGTGACCGTGGACGCCGCCGGGCTGTGCCTCAAGAGCGGCAATGCGGCGCTGCTGCGGGGGTCGAGTTCGGCCGCGAGCAGCAACCGCGTGCTGACCGAGGTGATGCGCCGGGCGATTGGGCGAACCGCGGTGCCGGTCGATGCGGTGCAGCTGGTGCCGGGGGAGTCGCACGAGGCCGTGACTCATCTGATGCAGGCGCGCGGGCTGGTGGATGTGATTATTCCGCGGGGTGGGGCAGGCCTGATCAACTCCGTGGTCGAGAACTCCCAGGTGCCGGTGATCGAGACCGGTGTGGGCAATGTGCACGTGTACGTCGACGGCGAGGTGGACGTGGCGCAAGCGGTGGCCATCCTGCTCAACTCCAAGACGCAGCGACCCAGCGTGTGCAACGCGGCCGAGACGCTCCTAGTGCACGTCGACGCCGCCGAGGCCTTCCTGCCAGAGGCGATGGCCGCGCTGGCGCAGGCGGGTGTGACGGTGCATGGCGACGAGCGGATCGAGCCGTACGCACTGGCTGCCGGGGCCGAGTTCGAGCCGGTCACCGACGAGGACTGGGCCGCGGAGTACTACTCGCTGGATATCGCTGCCGGTGTCGTCGACGACCTGCCCGCCGCTGTGCAGCACATCCGGCGGTGGAGCAGCGGCCACACCGAGGCGATCCTCACCTCCTCGGCCCGGTCGATCCGCAGATTCGTGGCCGGCGTCGACTCGGCGGCGGTGATGGTCAACGCCTCCACCCGGTTCACCGACGGCGGGGAGTTCGGCTTCGGCGCCGAGATCGGCATCTCCACCCAGAAGCTGCACGCCAGGGGTCCGATGGGCCTACCGGAGCTGACCAGCACCACCTACGTCGTCACCGGCGACGGACATACCCGTGACTGACGGGCTTGGCGCTATTGTGTCCCCATGTCGATCCACACCATCGCCCTTCTCGCCAGCGAGGCGGCTGAGGAAGCCGGCGAACACAGCGAAATCAACCCCTTCATTTACGGCGGCACGGCGCTGGTCGTGCTGCTGTTGCTGCTGTTCCTCGTCACGAGGTTCAACGTCGACCGCTGAGTCGGTCTGCCGGTGGTGATCCCGGTCGGCGGTCGGCGGATCGGGGTGATGGGCGGTACCTTCGACCCGATCCACCATGGCCACTTGGTGGCCGCGGCACAGGTGTCGCAGGGGCTCGGCCTGGATGAGGTGGTGTTCGTGCCCACGGGCGAGCCGTGGCAAAAGCGTGCCTCTCGCGTCAGCGACGCCGAGCACCGGTTCCTGATGACGCTGCTGGCCACTGTGGGCAACCCAACGTTCGCAGTGTCGCGAGTTGACATTGAGCGTCCCGGACCGACCTACGCCGTCGACACCCTGGCCGATCTGCGGGCCGCCTACGGTCCGTCGGCGCAACTGTTCTTCATCACCGGTGCCGACGCCCTGGCCGCTATCACCTCGTGGCGCGACCACGAGCGTATCTTTGCGTTGGCGCGCCTGGTCGGGGTCACCCGCCCGGGTCATGAACTTGCCGCCCCCGGTGTGCCGCCCGGTGCCGTGACGATGCTGGAGGTGAGTGCGTTGGCGATCTCCTCCACCGAATGCCGTCGTCGGGTGGCGGCCGGGCTCACCCTGGACTACCTGGTGCCGGCCGACGTCGCCGCGTACATCGA
>JAUPKO010000508.1 GCA_030837395.1 Actinomycetota bacterium
ATGTCAGCGTCTCGTTCGGTGATGTCGCTGGGTTGTTGCTGGTGATCATCTTTGTGCCAGTCGGGCTGGGGATGCTATTGCGGTATCGGAAGCCGGCGTTGGCGGCGAGGTTGGAGAGGGCGGTTTCCCTGGTGAGTTTTGTCGTGCTGTTCGCACTCATCATCGGGGTCGTCGTGAGCCTGGGCAGCGAGGCTTGGACCATGCTGGCCTCCGCTGGTCCGGCCTCCTTCGTACTGGCGAGTGCGGCCGCGGTGCTGGGCTTGGTGCTTGGCGCTTTGTTCCGCCTCGAACGGGGTGACAGCATCGCGATGGGGATGGAATTCGCCATCAAGAATGTCACTCTCAGCATGCTGATTGCGTTGACTGCGTTGGGGTCAGAAGGCATGGCGCTACCGAGTGCGGTTTATGGTCCGGTCGCCTTCATTCCGGGTCTGGCACTGATGTACTTCGGCCGCAGATTCGTGGCCCAGGTCGCCACTGGGTCTGGTGCGGTCCGGGCGGAAGGTCCGGCACCCATCGTGGTCGGCTACTCGGGCACGGAAGCATCCATGCCGGCTGTGGAATGGGCGGCCAGTGAGGCCATCGCAACTGATCGCCCACTACGGGTGATCATGGCTTGGGGTATGCCCACATTCGGCATCAGTCCGCTCTCGCAGGCGGCTGACTTCGACCGGAACCATGCCGAACTTGTGCTGAACGCGTGTGTCTACAAGTTGCGCGCCGACAAGGTGGGCTTGGCCGTCGAGGGAGAACTCGTCTGGGACAAGCCGGCACAGGGGTTGCTGGAGAGCAGTGCGGGTGCGGCCCTCGTCGTCATTGGCAACCGAACCCGAAAGAGCATTAGTCGCATTGTTCTCGGTTCGGTTTCCTCAGCGGTCGTCACCCATGCTGAGGCGCCGGTGGTGCTCGTACGCGACGACGAGGGCAAGGAAGGTTCCCCCTGGCGCACAGGTGCGGTGGTGGTGGGCGTCGACGGTTCGGCTGGGTCGGAGGCCGCTGTCGACTTCGCGATGGATGCGGCTGTGCTCCACGGTATGTCGTTGGTTGCCGTGCACATCGTGGAGGAGCAGGTGCTGGCGCTGACGGGCCCAGGCCTAAGCGAGGCAGGCGGTGAGGAGAAGGCGCAACGGTCGGGTCGGTTGCTGCAGGTGTCGCCTGCGCTGGCCAAAGCTCGCGGCGACCACCCCTCGGTGGTGGTCACAGAGGTGATCGCTGCCGGCAACGCCAGCGACGTCATCATTGAAGCCGGTGAAGGTGCAGCCTTGACCGTGGTGGGTAGTCGAGGCCATGGCGGCTTCAAGGGTGCCTTGCTGGGCTCTGTCAGCCGGGCGGTCATCGAGTCCGTCGGCTCTCCGGTCGCTGTGGTGCGGCCCGAGAATGACTGACCGTCGTCCGCACCGACGGCTGCGGAGAGTGAGCCGCCACGGCATCGGCGCCCGACCGATTTCGTTCTCAACGAGCAAACGTGAAATGAACTCTGCCAAAGTGAGCGCGCGATTGGGCCCGGTCTTGTCGATTGGGGACGTAGTTGGCCAGGTTGAAGTAATCAAAGAGCAGGAGGAACGATGAGTCGGACCGGTGACCACGCAGAGGATACCGAGCACGAGTTGGAGCACGCCGGACGTGAGGTCGCGGAGTCATTCGTTGACTCCTTGGGCGAACCGGAGGACCCCGATGAGGCGGCCCTCATTGATGCACCTGATGAGGGTTAAGCCCTGCACCCGATTTTCGAAGGGCACACCGTCATGTGTGTTCACCAGTAGCCCATTCACAATCATGATCCTGCATTCATCACTTCGGAGGACGTAACCATGACCCAGAACATCTCCGGCGACTTGGCTGCGAAGTTGCCCCAGTCGGCCCCCACATTGTCGCACTCGATTCTCAACCGGGTGGCCGAGACGCCAGATGCCCCGGCATTCGGTTCGCCACAGTCCGATGGCGAGTGGCGGATCCGGACTTGGAAGGAGGCCGGCAGCGAGATGGTCCGCCTGGCCGCGGGTCTGCTCGCCCTCGGGCTGTAGCCGGAAGAGCGGGTGGCAATCGCCAGCAACACCCGCGTTGAGTGGGTGCTAGCTGATGGCGC
The DNA here is from genome assembly GCA_030837395.1 of Actinomycetota bacterium. Lineage (GTDB taxonomy): Bacteria > Actinomycetota > Actinomycetes > S36-B12 > UBA10799 > JACJWR01. The sequence goes on from JAUPKO010000508.1 coordinate 2,087, forward strand.
GGTCATGCTTGCCGGGGGAGCGAACACGACCATCTACCCCAGCACGGGGGAAGACGACTTCGCTTACATCGTGAACGACTCGGGCGCGCGTTTTCTCGTGGCTGAGGACCAGAGTCAGGCTGACAAAGCCCTCTCGCAGCGTGATGAGATTCCCAATTTGGAGAAGATCATTCTGATTGACGGACTCGGGGATGGGGACCGCGTGATGGCGTGGGCCGAACTCGAATCCCTGGGTGCGCAGACCCTCGCGGCCGATCCGGCGGTGGTGCAGCGTGCGGTCGCCGCGATCAAGCCGGAGTCTCTCGCGACATTGATCTACACCTCGGGCACGACTGGTCGGCCCAAGGGTGTGATGTTGCCGCATCGCAACTGGGTCTTTCAAGGCGCGAGCATGCAGGCACTCGAGATTGTGCAGCCCGACGATGTGCAGTTTCTGTGGCTGCCGCTCGCGCACTCGTTCGGCAAGGTCTTGCTGTCGGCGGCATACCAGGTTGGGTTCGTGACCTACATCGACGGGCGGGTCCCCAAGATCGTGGAGAACCTCCCAGTGGTGCAGCCGACGATCATGGCCGGGGTGCCGCGCATCTTCGAGAAGATCTACCAGGGTGCCAACGCCAAGGCCAAGGCCGGCAGCGGAGCGAAGGCCAAGATCTTTGACTGGGCCTTCGCCGCGTCCACGGAGATCAAGGGCAAGCAGCGGGCTGGGCAGTTCGCCGGGCCGATGGCGCCGGCGCGGTTGGCCCTAGCTGACAAGCTGGTGTTCTCCAAGATTCAGGCGCTCACCGGCGGGCGGATGCGGGTGATGATCTCCGGGTCGGCGGCATTGAACGGTGACGTCGCGCGTTGGTTCGATGCTGCGGGATTGCCCATCATCGAGGGCTACGGCTTGACCGAGAACAGCGCGGCCGCGTGTGTGGTGCGGCCCGACGATCTGGTGTTCGGGTCAGTGGGTCAGCCGCTGCCGGGCACGCAGGTGATGATCGCCGAGGACGGTGAGGTGCTGCTGCGTGGCCCGCACGTCATGAGCGGCTACTGGAATCTGCCGGAGGTCAACGCGGAGACGTTGCTTGCGGACGGATGGCTGGCAACCGGCGATATCGGGGAGTTGGATGACCAGGGTCGGTTGAAGATCACCGACCGCAAGAAGGACCTGGTCAAGACGTCGGGCGGCAAGTACATCGCCCCTGGGCAGATCGCCGCGCAGTTCAAGGTGATCTCCGCACTCGCCTCGAACCTGGTGGTTCAGGCCAGCGACCGCAACTACGTCACTGCGCTGATCTCGCTGGATCCCGAAGCATTGGAGAAGTTCGCCGCCGAACAGGGCCTGTCCGGGGACTACGCGACGTTGTCGCAGTCACCGGAAGTCCGAGAGGCACTGCAGGCCGACATCGATACTCTCAACGCCCAGCTCAACCGATGGGAGACGATCAAGAAGTTCGCGGTTCTGCCGCGCGACCTCTCCGAGGAGGATGGCGAGCTGACCGCGAGCTTGAAGGTCAAGCGCAAGGTGATCGCTGAGAACTTCTCCGACCTCATCGAGGCCATGTACGCATAGGTCAGCCAGGGCGGGTCACCCGACCTGGACGGCTGCGCTCAGGCTGCGGGAAGCAGCCGCCAAGGTGGGCGACTTGTGACCGTGCTCGTAGGCGCACGGCGTCGTTGCGCGACGTGCCTGCACGCGCAGCGAGTGCGCGCTACGACGGTCCGGATTGCTGGCGTCCGAGGGTGAGGCGGGGCAGATTCTGGGCCGCGCGCTCGAACTCGGTGTGACCCTGATCGACACGGCCGAGGTGTACGGCTTTGGCCGCAGCGAACGGATCGTGGGTGCGGCCCTCGCAGGGCACCGGGACGAGGCCTACATCGCGACCAAGTACTTCCCGATCGCGCCGATTCCCGGGCTGGTGGAGCGTCACGGTCGCGGGAGCGCCAAGCG
>JAUPKO010000509.1 GCA_030837395.1 Actinomycetota bacterium
CGGTACGGCACGTCCTTCTGGGTAATCCGCATCAGTACACCGCCGGGGTTGCGGCGGCCAGGATGTTCCCGATCTCGTCGTCGGGGTAGCCGAGCTTCGCCAGGGCGTAGGGGGCCGGGAGCAGGCCGGCGGCGTAGAGCTTGACCACGGCGTCAGCCTCTTGCGCGACGGATCGCGTTGCCGCGTCGCACCATTGCACCCGGATGTCCTCGATCAGCGCCGGATCTCGGCCCTCACGCACCGCAACGATCAGCCTGCCCACCTGTTCCCAGGCCCTACCGAATGTCTGCTGTCGGGCTTCGGCGCGGGCTGTCAGTGACGCCTCAGCGGCCCGGAGAGCGTCGGCGGATGCCGGGTTGTCGCTGAAGACTCCAACGTAGTGCGCGGGGAGTGTGGACACGGCCATGACCTGCCCGAGGATGACCCGGACCGAGGCTTCGTAGGCGGCGAGGTCGGCGGCCGGGAGTTGCCCGAACTTGGCCTCCGAGTTCTCGCTGATCATCGCCCTATGGCCCTCCGGGATCGGGTTGACCTCGGTGGTGCCGATCTCCTGGCCGGCGTCGTCCAGGACGGGTTCCTCGGTGAGCTCGACTCCGGTGGCCCAGCGGCGGGGCCGTGCAGCGACTTCGGAGCTGACCATCATGTCGGCCAGGGACTTGTTGAGTCCGTCGACGAGCGGCTTCAGATCCTCGATCTCCGATGTCCCCCAGTCCCCGAGGATGCGGTCCGTGTTCCGCAGGTTGACCACGGGAACGACGCCGAGGGGGTTGGCGATCTCCTCGACACGCTCGAACCCGTTGGCAACGGCACCCTGCTGATTGGCCCGGAGCCGGACGATCACCTCGGGCAGCAGCATCACCGCTTCGGTGGTCTTCCGGTTCGGATCTTCCCACCGCTTGATCGCGGCGTAGATGGTTCGTGAGCCCGGATCGGTAAGCACAGCAACCTGTTTCGCGCTTTCGACGGTGACTCTGGGACGGCCGAACTGATCCGACCAAACCCACACGAAGCTGTCACCGAGGAGAAGTGCCTCCCGGTGGGCGACACCCGAGAGCTGATCCATGTCGTTGCGTATCCAGTCGGCCCAAATGCTCGGATCACTGAATCCGGTGATGCGGAGCCGCTCGGCCAGGGCCGTCACCGCCAGGCGCGGGATGTTCGACGCCATGCGGCCGAACCTGTTGCCGAGGGCCAGCTTGGCCTCCGGCGCCAGGAAGGCGAGCGGTTGCTTGCCTTCGTAATACCGATCCAGGTCGGCGTAGCGGTGGGCCGGCTCGTCGAGGCGTTGCAGTAGATCTTTCAGTACGGTCACGCGAAGCTCCTAACACGATTGCGTTTCTTGGTTGCACGCCAGACGGCGCGACTATGGGCTTGCAGCATTGCGGCGGCAAGGTCGATACGGGCTCGGGAACCACGCTTGGCCTTATCCAGGCGGATTCCCTTCGCGTCCTCCCGGACGACGGCATTGGCGACGTGCCGGGATAGGCGAGCGTCCCCGGAGTGGCTGACTTCCCCGCCGATCACCGCCCGGTACAGGTCGGTGGTCGCTGGTGTGATCCGGGCCGGGGACCAGGGGAACGACACCACTGGCAGGCGCTCGGACTCCAGGGTCTGCATCACCATCGCGAACCGGAACGGATCGAACACGATCTCCAGGACCCGGAACCGCTTGCACGCCTTGCGGATCTCGGCCATCACGTCGTGCAGTGGCACGGTCCAGTCCTCGGCTCCCTCCGGCGGCTCCCAGCAGCCCAGGACGTCGAAGTGCGGCGTCGGGGATACCGAAGCCACGACCAGGGCCGTTGAATCGGAGTTGTAGGAGCCGTCCACCGACAGCACTACCTCAGACCCGGCCGGGACCGGCGCTCCGGTGGACAGTGCGTCCCACACTCCGGGCGGCAGCCACGCGCCGGCAGCGTTCACGCGCTGATTGAGATGGAACCGGCGGAACGCTTGCTCGCGGGTCGTCCTCAGCGTCGTCGCCAGATGGTCCGGGTCGAGCGTGTCGCCGAGCATAGGGTTGGCCGCGGCCCACGCCGACCGATCCTCCAGAGCACACCCGACTGGGGCGGTGAACTCCATGAACGCGAACGACGGGTCGTCACCGAACCGGCCGTGCTCCACCAGGCGGGCCATCAGATTGTCCGGGTCATCCCCGCACTCGGTGGACAGTCCCAACGTCAGCGGGCGAGCCCGAGTGCCACCGGCCAGCGCCAACGCATCCCACGTATCGGCGTCGGTCACGTGCGTCTCGTCGATCAACGAACACGACGGGTTGCGGCCTTGAATGTTCCTCGCGTTCGCCGGGAGCGGCTCCAGGATTGAGTCGGACTCCGGGTGATAGATCTTGTCCTGGAACACCTGGAGCACACCCGACATGCGGTCGTCGAGCTCCACCATCCGCCGGCACACCCTGAAGATGACCTCGGCGGTCCGCTGGTCCGACGAGGCCAGCAGGACCTCGGCGGACTCCTCCTCATCCGCCAGCAGGTGGTACAGCGCGATACCGGCACCGAGGAGCGACTTGCCGTTCTTGCGGGCCACCGAGAGCAAGCCCTGACGGGGCCGCGGGTCCGGGTCGTAGACGGCGGCCAGGAAGTCGCGCTGCCACGGACGCAACCGGATCAGCTCCCCGGCGGGGTTGCCCTTGCCGCCCTTGACGACCCGGCAGTACGTCTCGATGAACGCCGCCACCCGCTCCGAGCCACCCTCGGGCAGCTCGTGCAGCGGCAGCGGCTCCCCGGTCGGAGCAGCCTTGGGGCCGGCCCTCAATGCACCCTCCGCGGTGTGTAATTGGGTGTCCCCATGGGGCCGGGGTGTCTGGAGGGGCCGCCAGGGGCCTCCCCCCTGGTCGCCAGCGGGCCTCGTGCGGCTCCGCGGGCACGGTTGCATGGCCCGCAGACCACCTCGACGTCCGAGAGGCGTAGCGGCTTGCCTGCGGCCTTGCGCTCCCATGCTGCGGGCAGGTGATCGGCTTGCAGGTCCTCGGAGCTGCCGCAGTCGAGGCAGAACGGCTGGAGCCTGCGTGCCCGCTTTGAGAGCCGTTGCCATGCCGCGTCATATCCCCGTGGTGCCGCTGGTGCTTTCGGGTCGACGGTGTGCTCGGCGCAGCGGGGGCTGGCGCAGGGTTCACCGCAGGACAGGCATGGACGGAGCGTCATTCGTCTACTCCTCGGGAGGCGGCGTAGACGGTGACGAACTCGCTTGCGATGTAGTGGGTGAGGCGATCTGCGTGAGCACCGGCTCCGCAGCACTTGACGCCCACTGCGGCTTGGCAACTCGGGCATGGGATCGTCAGGCAGTAGTCGAGCAGTGCTTTCATGCGTGTCGGGTCGCCCGCTCGGTCGGTGATGTAGTCGCTGATGTGCTTCGCGATGATGGCTTCGTTGCGGTCGGGTTGTGTGCTCATTGATCCCCCTCGGCTTCGAGGCCGGCCAGGCGGCGGATGCCGCCCTCGAGGACCGCGTCTCCGATGTGCGTCGACATCAGGGGGATGACCGACCTGTAGACGTCGACAGCGGCGATCACTGTCGGGCTGACGTTCTCGGTCTCGCCGAGGATCTCGTTGAGCTGGTCGAGTTCACCGCGGCCGCGGGCGATGATCAGGCGGGCGGCTCGGTGCCATTCGGTGGGCACTCTGTCCCACTGCCGCTCTGCATAGAACGCGATCCACTCGTCGAGTCCACGGAGTCCGGGTGCGGTGAGGAGTTCGGCAACCACTGCGTCGAGGGTGACCAGGGTCGCCTCGATGAAGTAGCGGACCCGCTGGGCTTCGATGGCCTCTTGCAGGATGGCGTTGACACCCTGGTCGTCGTTGGCGATGCGGTGCTTGATGAACGCACCGGCACGGCGCATGTCGCCGGCGAATGCGGGGTGATTGGTCACGAGGTTCTCCTTGGGAGGGTCGCGGAAGTAGTCGGGTGGCAGGAAGATGACGCGGCTCACGGCGCGTGCTCCTCGGCTTCACCATCAAGTGGTGAAAGTGGTGAAACAGGTGAAATTGCAGGTAGTGGGTCTTGTGGCTGACCTGCGTTTTCACCACTTTCACCTGTTTCACCACCTAGTGGTGCGGTGTAGACCCCGCGGGCCGGTTGTTCGATGTATCCGCCGTCGCGGAGCTTGGCGAGCAGGTTCCCGGCGATCCGGTTGTCGATACCGAGGTGCTGGGCGAGATCCTTGGGCGTCGTCGTCGCGCGGGAGTTGACGAACGTGACGGCATCAAGTGATCGGTCGCCGAGCCGGTTCTGCTGTTGCTCGGCTCTGGTGGTGACGGTGGCGGCGGCGTCGAGGATGTCCATGCCATCCAGCGACCAACGGCCGTTGTCGGTCGTCACCGCGTACTCGTTCTCGGCGATGTCGCGGCCGGTCACCGCGAGGGTGCCGTCGTCGCTCTTGCGCTTGCGGCGCAGCAGCAGGATGTAGTCGGCGGAGCCGGCGATCCCCTGTGTGCCCGAGACGCTGTCGAGCCAGTCCTCCGACGCCATCTTGCGGGTGTGGTGGACGGCAAGCAGAGCCGCGCCAGGTAGGGCGTCGACGGTGGCCTTGATCCGCGATCCGAGCTGATAGTCGGCGATGTACGGGTCGTCCCCGGCTCGGCGCTGGGGACGTGCCTTGCCGAGGGTGTCGAGGATCACCAGAGGCCGGTTCTCGTCGTCGACGTGGAGTTCCAGCCATTCGCTGATAGTGGCGATCACCGTGCCGGGTGCTATCTCGGTGAGGATGTCGAGCCGCTTGGGCAGGGCCGCACCCTCGGTGAGGTGACGCATCCGGGACTGGAGTCGGCGGGGTCCGTCCTCCAACGCGAGGAGTAGGACGTGCCGGGGGTCGACGTGGATCTTGTCGAGCACTGTCCCGCCGTAGGCGCAGCCGAGGGCGATGCCGCCGGTGAGCCAGGACTTCCCTGCCTTCGGTGGTCCGGCGAGGATGCCGAAGCCCTCAGTGATCAGGTGCGGGACGTGCTCGACGAGCGGGGGGAACTCCAGCCGGTCAAGGTCGGCGGCGCTCCTGAGCCCACTGAGCAATGTGGAATGGCGGCGAGTGTTGCGGTCCCGCTTCCGGGCGGCGTCCCCCGGGAGGAGCCCGCCGATGATGGCAGGCCCCTCCGAGGAGATCTTGCGCGGCATTACTGCCGGCGTAGCGGTGGTCAAGCTGTCCTCCAGTTCTCGGTGATCTCGGCGACGAGCCGGCGGTCCTCCGCGCTCTCGCGCCAGAGGGCCTGGAGTTCGTCGGTGCAGGGCGCGGGCAGCAGGCCGGCGGCGATCAGATGCATTGCCGCTCTGCGGTATCCACGTGCGTAGGCGTCCATCAGGTCACCGGCCTGATGAAAGTCCGCATTGCGTTGCAGTTCGAGCAATGAGCCCTTCGGATACCGACTAGCGACCACCGCGGTTCGCCGCAATCTCGGCACACGTAAGGCGGAATGGGCTGCTTCATCAGGCCACCACCTTGCGCCGCGGAATGTAGACGCCCCTGCGCTGCAAGGCTTCCCGCGCGATCCTCGGCCAGTCCGCGGCCATGCTGATGTCGCGTGACGCCTCAGCGAGTTGCCCCTGGCAGGTGTCTACCCTCAGAGCCCAGTGTTGAGCGGCGTCGAGGAGCGCGGCCAGTTTGGCGGG
>JAUPKO010000510.1 GCA_030837395.1 Actinomycetota bacterium
CGCACCCCGCGTGGTGTGGCGCAGATCAGCGAAGCCACCGGCCGGGTGAGCGTCGAGGAGACCGACGAAGGTCGCTCCTTGGTCATTACCCCTGATGACGGCAGCGAGCAGCTGCGGTACGACAAGATCCCGCGTCGTGCCCGCCTAGTGGTCACCGACGGCGATCACGTCTCGGCCGGCCAGCCGCTCACCTCTGGTCCGTTGGACCCCAAGGAGGTCGCCCGCATCCTGGGTGGTCGGGCCGCGCAGAAGCACCTGGTCGACGAGGTGCAGAAGGTCTACCGCCCGCAGGGTGTGTCGATCCACGACAAGCACATCGAGGTCATCGCCCGGCAGATGCTGCGTCGGGTGATCGTCATCGACTCCGGCGACACTCGCTACCTGACCGGCGAACTCATCGATGCCGCGACGTTCCGCGAGGAGAACCAGCGCGTGCTGCGCGAGGGCGGTCGTCCCGCCCGCGGTCGACCCGAGCTGATGGGTATCACCAAGGCTTCGCTGGCCACCGACTCGTGGCTCTCGGCGGCCTCCTTCCAGGAGACCACTCGGGTGCTGACCGATGCGGCGATCAACGGCAAGCGTGACCCGCTGTTGGGCCTGAAGGAGAACGTGATCCTGGGCAAGCTGATCCCGGCCGGCACCGGCCTGGCGCGCTACCGCGACGTCAGCGTGGCCCCGACCGAGGAGGCGAAGGCCGAGATGTACGGGTCGATCACCTCGTTCTCGGACGTGGACTACGGATTCGGCGCCGCCCCCGGTGAAGCCGTTGCGTTGGAGGAGTTCGACTACGGCTACCGGCCGGACAACCCCGACTTCCGCTGATCGAGCGCACCACCGCAAGTGACACCGGCGGCCCCGAGGAGACTCGGGGCCGCCGGTTCTGCGTTGGCTCGTTCGGTGCCGCCGATTGCAGGCGCATGTATGGGTCTCACTCGTTCGTCGGCGGGGTGGGGCATGATGGTGCTGTTCCGCATCCCACGCTTGGAGTCGACCCATGAGCAACGAGACCCCCGACCAACCGGTCAGCGGCGAGCAGCCGACCCCAATCACCCCTGCCGCCCCCGAAGACGCCACGGCGGTACAGCAGCCCGTCGCCCCACCGCCACCGCCAGCACCGCCGTATGCGGCCGCACAGCCACCGGCGCCGCCCGTCGCCCCCTATCAAAGCCAGCCCGGCTGGCAGCAGCAACCGCCGCCCGGCCCGGTCGGCATGCCAGCGGCCCAGACGCAGGCCTACCCGCAGACCAGCAACAACGCCGTGGTTGCGCTGATTCTGGGTATCGTGGCCTGGCTGGTGTGCCCGATCATCCTGGCCATCGTGTCGCTGGTGTTCGCCAGCAAGGCCGACAAGGAGATCAAGGCCAGCAACGGCTGGCTCACCGGCCATGGCATGGTGCTGGCGGCCAAGATCCTGTCCTGGATCAACATCGGCTTCTACATCCTGCTGGGGTTGTTCTTCCTCATCGTGTTCATCGTCGCGGCCGCCAGCGGTGGCCTCGACCCGGACACCTTCCCCAGTTACGAGAGTTCATTCTCCTTCGGCGCCTGAGGCGGGGCCGGGTCACGTCGACACTTGCCATCCTCGACGTGACCGGTCTCACCCACTGCCCGAGGGCACCCCGCTTCCACTCGCGGGTGGCGTTGGGCTACTCTTGACCATGCGTGCTCGGAAAGCCTCGAGCGCCGCCGGCCTCGCTGGCGCCCGGTAACGGGCACTTCGACGAGCACTGTGCCCGCAATCGCGGACCGATACCCCCGGCGACACCATCGGACTCCCAGGGTCTGTCGACGCGACGTCATGTTGCGCCCGACACACCCGACCGCGGGGGTCGGAGGTCGAGGCTCCCCGCGCACCACCACATACCAATCAACAGCGTAGACAACGGAGTGCAGGTGCCAACCATCCAGCAACTGGTCCGCAAGGGCCGGCAGGACAAGGTCTCAAAGAACAAGACCCCTGCGTTGAAGGGAAGCCCCCAGCGCCGCGGGGTGTGCACTCGTGTGTACACCACCACGCCCAAGAAGCCCAACTCGGCGCTGCGCAAGGTGGCCCGCGTGCGGCTCACCAGCCAGATCGAGGTCACGGCCTACATCCCCGGCGTCGGCCACAACCTGCAGGAGCACTCGATCGTGCTCGTCCGCGGCGGGCGGGTGAAGGACCTCCCCGGTGTTCGCTACAAGATCATCCGCGGCGCCCTCGACACCCAGGGCGTGAAGAACCGCAAGCAGGCCCGCTCCCGTTACGGCGCCAAGAAGGAGAAGAGCTAATGCCCCGCAAAGGCCCCGCTCCCAAGCGTGTAGTAGTCACCGACCCGGTGTACCACTCGCAGTTGGTGACGCAGCTGGTCAACAAGGTGCTGCTGGACGGCAAGAAGTCCACCGCAGAGCGCATCGTCTACGGAGCCCTCGAAGGGGCCCGGGAGAAGAACGGCAACGATCCCGTTGCCACGCTCAAGCGGGCCTTGGACAACGTCAAGCCCAGCCTTGAGGTGCGCAGCCGCCGCGTCGGTGGCGCCACCTACCAGGTGCCGGTCGAGGTTCGTCCCGGCCGCAGCACGACGCTGGCGCTTCGCTGGCTCATCCATTACTCCCGTGCCCGCCGCGAGAAGACCATGACCGAGCGCCTCATGAACGAGATCCTTGACGCCAGCAACGGCCTCGGTGCGAGCGTCAAGAAGCGCGAAGATACCCACAAGATGGCCGAAGCCAACAAGGCCTTCGCGCACTACCGCTGGTAATCCCAGTTCACCTGCCCGTCCAACCGTCGAACATAGAAGTAACGGAGAAATCGTGTCTGTCGCCACTGCCACCGACCTCGCCAAGGTCCGCAACATCGGGATCATGGCGCACATCGACGCCGGTAAGACGACGACGACCGAGCGGATCCTCTACTACTCCGGGGTCACCCACAAGATGGGCGAGGTCCACAACGGCGAGGCCGTCATGGACTGGATGCCCGAGGAGCAGGAGCGGGGCATCACCATCACCTCGGCCGTGACCAGTGTCGCCTGGCAGGGCTACGCGATCCACG
>JAUPKO010000511.1 GCA_030837395.1 Actinomycetota bacterium
CTGTTCGACGTGGGAGCCATGATGGTCGGGCAGCTGCCGCCCGACCAGTCCGCCGGCATCCTGTCCGGCGATGCGGCCGTCATCGACGGATTCAACTCCGCGATCCTCTCCGATCCCGGCATGACGCAGTTCTTCATGTCCAGGGCGGTCACCCATGGCGCAGCCACGCCGGCCGCGTACGTCGTCGCACTGCAGGGCTTCGCGGTGCCGGCCGCCCAGATCACCTGCCCGACGCTCGTGACGCACCAGGACGGCGACGGGCAGTCGCAGGCGCTGTTCGACGCCCTCACCTGCTCGAAGGAACTCGTGACGTTCACCGATGCCGAGGGAGCGGGAGGGCACTGCGAGGGAGGAGGGCAGGCACTGTTCGGCCAGCGGGTCTTCGACTGGCTCGACGTGACGCTGCGGGCCGACGGCCTGCACTGAGCTCGACTCGAGGCGACGGGGGACATCGTGAGCCGTGTCATCCGTGCACGGCCTCGTCATCGACGTCGGCCCGACGACTCGGTCGGCGACCAACGGCCCCGACATCCGCGGCCAATGGCCTACGAGGTCGACGTCCCAGACAGGCGACCATCAGCGTGGCCCTCTGCCGCACGACTACTCATGCGCACGGCCGGCTGGATCGTCGTCGGAACTCATCCTTGTTCGCCTCAACTGCCCCACGAGTAACGTAGGTTTCACTCTCGGCAGGGCCTACCATAAGTTGCCACAGACGGTGGACAACGGGGAGGCATCGATGTTCCAGGGCAGCCTGGGGCTTGTCGTTGTCCTTGTCATCGTCATCGTCATCGTTTCGCTGGTTCTGCTGGGACTGGTGATCGTCTTCAAGATCTCCCGCGATCGCCGTGAACGGCGGGCCGAGCGCTTTCGTGACCGACTATGGAAGGCGTGGGTCGCCAACGACTACGGACAGCAGGTGAAGGCGTACAAAGTCGTCGCCCGCGGCGGACACCAGGCGCAGAGCGACTTCATCCAGGTGAGCGAGCGCGCCGTCAACGCGGACTGGTGGACGCCGGACATGGTCGAGGCCATGCGAGAGGCTGCCGAGAAGGCCGGCTTCAGCCAGGCACTTCGCAAGCAGCTGACCTCTCGTAGTGCCGTCAAGCGCGGGCTCGCCGTCACCATGGCTGGCTACCCAGGAGCGACGCTTCAGCCTCAGGAGCTCGCTCCCTTCCTGACCGACTCCGAGCCTACCGTCCGACTTGCCGCGGCGGGCAGCCTCGAACGCCTGGCAGACCCGCAGTCCGCCGATGTCCTGATCACGGCACTGATCAACGAGGACCTACCCGACGAGCGCATCATCGAGCGAATGGGCCACGACTGGGCGGTCCCCAGCATCGTGTCGCTTCTCGAGGATTCCGCGCGGGAGGTGACCTCCCGGGTGCGCTGCGGTCTTGCACGGGCGCTCGCGCTCGCGGCCGACCCGCGGGCCATGCCCGTCCTGGAGCTCATGTCTGTCGAGGGCGCAGTCGAGGAGAAGGTTCAGGCACTCAAGGCTCTCGTCGCCTGCACGCCGCACGCCAACGACCAGCAGCGAGCCGAGCTCGAGATCTTCGCCCGTCATCTCGTCGACGACGAGCATCCGGTCGTGAGAACCCAGGTCGCGCTCATCCTGGGAGCGGCGGGGTACGAGTCGGACATCCCCATTCTTGCCCGACTGGTTACCGACAACGACTGGTTCGTCCGGCGCGCTGCGGCCCGAGCACTCGCGCAGATGGGATCACCCGGCCTCGCGGCGCTGAGGCGACTGGCCGCCTCGGACGACCGCTTTGCAGCCGAGCGAGCGCGTGAGGAGATCACCTTCGCGACGATCATGGCGGCTCGCCAGGCCGCGCACACCGGCCAGGACTTCGAGGGGATCCTCTCGCGGGGATCCGCCGCATCGGACGGTGCGACGCAGCGCGACGGCTCGTCGCCCGCGGTGGCCGCTGCCGCCGCAAGTGCTGCGGTCGCCGCTCACCGAACCGCAACGGCTCACTCAGAGAATCCATCAGGCCCCGACTCCGCGGCCGCCGGCGAGAGCCCCGGGCAGGACACATCGGACGTCCCGACTGCGCTCGCGCCGACCGTCACCGCATCGGCCGTCCCGGTCACATCGCAGGCGAGCACCGTGGCCCCCGTCGCCCCCCCGGTTCTCCGGCTGGCGGTCGACGGCGACCTTGCCGAGCCGCGTCAGCAGCGAGTCACTATAGGCACCAACCCGCTGGAGTCCCCGATCGCCTCGTACGTGCCGGCGATCGTTTTCCTGCAGTCCCCACGCAAAGGCGCGGCTGGGATCCCGGAGTCCTCGCGCGACGAGGCTACGGTCCCGACGTCACCTGCAACGGCAGAGTCCGAGGCCGCGTTGGAACCCACCATGACGACGCACGTGAGCCCCGCCACCCGCGCCAAAGAGGGGCACTCAGTCATCATCACCGGACGCTGCCGCCCACGGGCCAGGGGTCGTCGGGCACGCCTCGAAGTGCTCGTTGGTGAACGCTGGCGCAAGGTCGACACGACTGCCCTGTCAAGCAAGGGGCGATTCGTGTTCGGCATCGATGACACAGGCACGGTGGGAGCCACCTACACATACCGGATCGTGATCCTGCGCAGGAAGAAGAACCGTCCGCTGGTCACAGGTGAGCCAATGACGATAACCGTCGTGCCGTGACTGTCGACGACTGGATCGACGGCTACCGCGCGTTCTTCCTCTGGTTCGACTCGCTCGTCCTGTTCTACGTCATCGCCCTGAACATCTTCTACTTCGTGTTCGTCTTCAGCGGTTGGCGAGCGGTGCACCGTTACGTCGCATTGCGACCGATGCGCGATTACGGCTACGTGGGCCGCTCCCCGCTGTCGATGGCGGTCAGCATCCTCGTCCCGGCCTACAACGAGGAGAAGACAATCGTGCCTGCCATTCAGGCGCTGCTCCGCACGCAGTTCAACGAGTTGGAAGTGGTGATCGTCA
>JAUPKO010000512.1 GCA_030837395.1 Actinomycetota bacterium
ACGACGAGCCAGATCTCGGCGATGGGCCAGGCGATCAGGCAGAACAGGATCAGCAGGGCGCGCATGCCGACCTACCAGTCCTCGCCCGGATTGTGGCGCCGACGCGAATTGCGCCACTTCGTCACCTTGCGTGCCCGGTTGCGCACTCCCCAGACGGTAACTCGCCAGAGGGCCTCGGAGACGATCTTCTGGTTCATCTTGGAGTCGCCGACCTCACGCTCGACGAACTCGATCGGCACCTCCTTGACCACCAGTCCGCGGTTGATCGCCCGGTAGGCGAGGTCCACCTGGAAGATGTAGCCGGCGCTGCCGACACCGTGCAGATCGAGCGCCCGAAGAGTGCTGGCCCGGAAGGCGCGATAACCGCCGGTGGCGTCGCGCAGCGGCATGTTGAGCGCCCGCCGGGTGTACCAGTTCCCCCCGCGGGAGAGCACCTCTCGGGACTTCGGCCAATTGACCACGGTGCCGCCGGGGACCCAGCGTGATCCGAGCACCAAATCGGCGCCGCGCAGCGCGTCGAGCAGCAGCGGCAACTGCTCGGGCTGGTGGCTGCCGTCGGCGTCCATCTCGACCACCACGTCATAGCCGCGTTCGAGCGCCCAGGAGAAACCGGCCAGATACGCCGCGCCGAGACCCTCCTTGCCCAACCGGTGCATCACGTGGACGTGGTCGTCCGAGGCGGCCATGGTGTCGGCGATCACGCCGGTTCCGTCCGGGGAGTTGTCGTCGGCCACCAACACATGGGCCTCGGGTACGGCAGCGCGCACCCGACCGACGATGACCTGGACATTGTCACGCTCGTTGTAGGTCGGGATGATCACCAGGATCTGGCCCAGATCGGGGAACTCGGTCACGGATCAGACCTTAGTCGCCCGGGCGCGTGCGAGGGCGCCGACAGTCCAACCCAACACGCCGATGGCCGCCAAGGCGGCCTCCGGCAGCCAATTGAGGGTGTCGGCCATGGTGAGGGTGTCACGCATCGGCACGGCCGTGACGATCGACCCGGACTCCTGTTCGGGCAGCTGCTCGGTGATGCTGCCGTCGGGGGCGATCACCGCCGTGATCCCGCTGGTGGCGGCGATCAGTACCGCACGCCCGTGCTCGACCGCGCGCAGTTGCGACATCGCCACTTGCTGCGCCGGCTGGGACGTGCCGCCGTACGTCGCATTGTTCGTCTGCACCACCAGCACCCTTGCCCCCGCCACGACCGTGTCCCGCACGAGGGTGTCATAGGCGATCTCGAAGCAGATGATGTCGCCAATGCGGGCCGGGCCCAGCTGCAGCACCCCCGGGGTGTCCCCACCGATGAAGTCCTTCGGGACACGCTCGAACCTGCTGACTACCGAAGTGAGCAGGGATCGCCCTGGCAAGTACTCACCGAACGGCACCGGGTGCTGCTTGATGTATTGGTCGGTCGGCCCCAGCGCGGGATCCCACACGATTCCCACGTTCCAGAGGTTGTTCGAGCCGGCGTCGATGACGGCGCCGACCAGGATCGGCACACCGATGGCGTCGGCGGCTGCGTCTATCGACAGCCGGGCTTGCGGGTCCGTGAAGGGATCGACATCGGAGGAGTTCTCCGGCCAGACCACAGCCTGCGGTGCCGGTCGCTCACCGCGGGCCACCTGGGCCGCCAACTCGACCGTGGCGGAGACGTGGTTGTCAAGCACGGCCCGTCGCTGGGCGTTGAAGTCCAACCCGGTCCGGGGCACGCTGCCCTGCACCACCGCGAAAGTGACCTGCGCGGGGTCGCCCTGCCCGGCCGTCGGCAGCGGGATCAACAGCCCGGACCCGGCGGCGACGACGATGCCCACCGCAGCGGCGGCGGACGCCGCCAACTGTCGGGCGTACAGCGCGCGCGCCAGTACCACGAGCAGTGCCCCGATCAGCGCCACCAGAGCCGTGACCATGGCGGCACCCAGGAGCGACGCCCAGGGTGTCAGTGGGCTGTCGCTGTTGGCGTAGGCAAGCCGTCCCCAGGGGAATCCGCCCCACGGCAGCCGACCCCGAACCGCCTCGACCAGCACCCAGATGCCGGCCACCCCGAGGGGCCACCAGCCCCGCCACCACGTGGTGGCGGCTGTGCCCAGGGCGATGAGGATCCACCACAGGCTCCAGCCCACGGCCAGGGCCGCCCACGCATCGTTGCCGAGCACGCGGATCCAG
Organism: Actinomycetota bacterium; assembly: GCA_030837395.1. Classification (GTDB taxonomy): domain Bacteria; phylum Actinomycetota; class Actinomycetes; order S36-B12; family UBA10799; genus JACJWR01. The sequence goes on from JAUPKO010000512.1 coordinate 2,167, forward strand.
GACAGCAGGATGATGTTGAACGCAAGGCCGGACAGGTAGCCCGACAGCACTGCCTGCCGCCACGGTGCGCGCCACCAGGCGGCCGTCATCAGAGCTACCCCGAATGGTGCGGCCGGGGTGAAGCCCACGTCCGGGAATGCCAGGGCCACCAGGACTCCCCCGGTGACGCCGAGCACGACTCGCGTGGGCCCGGTCAGGACCGTCACGCCCAGGCTCCGCTGTCGTAGACGGTGACCCCATCCACAACTGTTCGCAGGCAGGTCGGCAAGGGCTCACCTGGGGTCAGAGCGGGCAGCCCTGGGGTGCCCGAGCGGGGGTCAGTCGACCATCCGGCCACTCGGTGGTCCGGGGCCTGCACGACGAGATCGGCCACCTGCCAGATCGCCAACTGAGCCGGCGCCCCCACCCGCAGCACGCCACCATCGTGGCCGGCCGCTCGCCAGCCGCCGCGGGTGTGGGCCGAGAACGCCGCCCGCACGCTGATGCTGTGCGCCGGGTGGCGGTGATGCGCCGCCGCCCGCACTGCCGCCCAGGGCCCCAACGGTGTCACCGGGGCATCAGAGCCCAACGCCAGCGCGACCCCGGCCCCCACCATGGCCGCGAAGGGATTCATGGCCTCCCACCGCGACCCCAGTCGCTGGGCGTACATGCCGGTCGGCCCACCCCAGAACTCGTCGAACAGCGGCTGCACGCTGGCCAGGATCCCCAACTGGGCCAGGGTGTCGATGTGCTCGGGGTGCACCAGTTCGACGTGCTCCAACCGATGCCGGCCGCCGCGGATCCGGTCGGCGCCGATGCGGTCGGCGGCCTCGGTAAAGCCCGCCAGCACGGTGTCGAGGGCGCCGTCGCCAATCACGTGGAAGCCGGCCTGCAGGCCTGCGTCGGTGCAGCCGATCACGTGGTCGCGCACCCGCGCCGCTGTGAGGTACTCGTGGCCTCGGGTGTCGGCGTCGGCGTAGACCTCGCGCAGGCCCGCGGTGTGCGACCCGACGGTTCCGTCGGCGAACAAGTCCCCGGCCAGCCCCCGGACCCGGGCATCGGGCAGCCGGGTGAAGGCCCCCTCGGCCGCCCAGTAGCCCACCACGGACGGGCCAGGCTCGGCCTCTGCCAGGTCCAGCAGCGCGACGAGGTCCTTGGCCCCGGCCAGGTCGGGGCCTCCCATCTCATGGAAGGCGCCGATGCCCAACGCCGCGGCTCGGGCCCTGATCCGCTGTTGGGCCTCGCGGCGGACGTCATCGGGCAGCGAGTCGGACACCGCTGCGCGGGCGGTGTGATGGGCCATGTCGGTGAGCAATCCGGTCTCTGAGTAGCCGCGTTTGTCGCGCACCTGCGGCAAGGCGGCGAGCAGGACGCTGGACACCACCGACGAGTGCACATCGGCCCGATCCAGGAACACCGCACCGCCGTAGGCCGCGCGGTCCAACTCCTCGCGCGTGGGCGGGCGGGCCTCGGGCCATTCTCGCTCGTCCCATCCGAAACCGATGATCAATTGCGCGCCGCGCGTGCGTTCGCATTCGGCGCGCACGGCGGCCAACAGATCCGCCAACGAGGCGCATGAGGTCAGGTCCAACCCAACCCCGGCCATACCGCTGGCGGTGGTGTGCACGTGGGCGTCGACGAAGGCCGGGGTCACGAGAGCGCCATCGAGGTCCACCACCTCGTCCACCTGGTCGGCGTGGGCGCGGGCGGCCCCGTCCGCACCCAGCCAGGCCACCTGGCCGTCCGCCACCAGCAGGGCCGTGGCGAAAGGCTCCTCGGGGCTGTAGATCGACCCGTCGAGGTAGAGGGTGCTGGTCATCGCGACGCCCGAGCCGCCGCCGTCCGCGCCAGCGACCGGCCGATCACCACCCGTTGCACCTGGTTGGTGCCCTCGACGATCTGCAGGACCTTGGCCTCACGCATGTAACGCTCCACCGGGTAGTCCTCGACGTAACCCGCACCGCCGAGCACCTGAACGGCGTCCGTGGTGACCGTCATGCACGCGTCGGTGGCGAACAGTTTGGCCATGGCGGCGATCGTCGAGTAGGCCGCACCGGAGTCCTTGATCCCCGCTGCCTCCCGGTACAGCGCACGGGCCGCCGTGATGCTGGTGGCGGCGTCAGCCAGCAGGAAGGAGACCCCCTGGAACTCACCGATGGCGCGACCGAAGGCCTGTCGCTCACCGGCATAGTCCACGGCAACTGCCAGCGCGGCCTCGGCCAGTCCGGTGGCGCAGGCGGCGATGCCCAACCGGCCGGCGTCCAGGGCGGCCATGGCAATGGCGAACCCATCACCTTCGGCGCCGATTCGCCGGTCCGCGCCGATGTGCACGTCGTCGAACATGACCTGGGCGGTGGGCGAGGCCCGCATGCCCATCTTGCGTTCGGCCGGCGCCACCGACACCCCGGGTGCGTCGGCGGGCACGAGGAAGCAACTGATGCCGCGGGCGCCGTCGTCGGAGGTGCGGGCCATGACCACGTAGTAGTCGGCGTGGCCGGCGTGGGTGATCCAGGCCTTCGTGCCGTTGATCAAGTAGCCCTCGTCGTCGCGTACGGCGGTGGTGCGCAGGGCTGCGGCGTCCGATCCGCTGTGGGGTTCGGACAGACAGTAGGCACCAAGCAGGTTGCCGCCGACCATGTCCGGCAGCCACCTGCGCTTCTGCTCCTGTGTGCCCGCGTGCGCCAATGGGAAACACGACAAGGTGTGGACACTGACCGCCAGGCCGACACTCAACCAGGCCCGGGACAGTTCCTCGATCACCCCAAGGTAGGCCCGGGTGCTGACCCCGGCGCCGCCGTATTCGGGCGGGTAGGGCAAGCCCAGCAGGCCCGAGGCACCCAACAGTCGGATCAGGTCCCGGGGGAACTCCTCGGCACGCTCCCCGGCCACCGCGCGCGGGGCGACCTCCGCCGTGGCCAACGTGTGCACCAGATCGAGCAGGTCCTGCTCGTCGGCGGCCTCGGCCATCACAGGTCCACCACGACCAGGTCGTGGCTCTGGTTGTTGCACGACACCGCGCCGCTGTCGGTGGCCACCACGATGTCCTCGATCCGGGCGCCGAACTTGCCGGGTAGGTAGAAGCCGGGTTCGATGCTGAACGCGAAACCCGGTTCCACCACGGTGGTGTTGCCAGCCACGATGTAGGGCTCCTCGTGAGTCGACATGCCGATGCCGTGGCCGGTGCGATGCATGAATGCCGACCCCAGACCCGCCGCAGCCATGACGTCGCGGGCAGCGGCGTCCACCGATTCGCAGGTGACCCCTGGCCGCACGTGGTCGACGGCGGCACGCTGGGCGGCCTTGAGCACTGCATAGGCCTCGCGGAACTCGGCCGGCGGGTGGCCCACGGCGTAGGTGCGCGTGCAGTCCGAGCAGTAGCCGCTGGGCATGGTGCCGCCGATGTCCACCACCACCGGGTCGCCCTCCTCGATCACCCGCTCGGACACCTCATGGTGCGGGCTGGCGCCGTTGGGCCCCGAGGCGACGATGACGAAGTCGACCGTCGCGTGGCCCTCGGACAGGATCAAGGCGGCGATGTCCGCGCCCACCTCCCGCTCAGTGCGCCCGGGCCGCAGCAACGCTGGCACCTGCGCGTGGACGCGGTCGATGGCCTCACCGGCCTCCACCAGAGCGGCGATCTCGACCTTGGACTTGCGCATCCGCAGGTCGGCGACGATGTCGTCGGATCGGAATCGCGCCACCCGCAATTGCTCCTGCAGGGCGAACACGTGTGAGGCCCACATCTGGGGCGCCACCGCCACTTTGTTGGCCTTCTTGAGCCGTTTGGCGAGCGTGCGATAGGGGCTGGCGGTCTCGGACCACGGCACGATCTGAATCCCCAACGCCGCCACCGGACTGGCCTCGGCGGCGAGCACCTCCAGTTCGGGCACGATGATCGCGGCCGGTCCTTCCGGCGTGATCATCAAGCAGGTGAGCCGCTCCAACGGGACGGCCTCATAGCCGCACAGGTACATCAGGTCGGCGCCGGGGGTGAACAGCAGTGCATCGACACCCTGGGCCTTGGCGGCGGCCTCGGCAGCCGCCAACCGGCGCCGGTACTCCTTGGTGGTGATGTGAGTGGTCATGGCCACACACTAACCGCGACCGTCGGCCGAGCAATGCCCGCAGCACGCGCGCTGCAACCGGTCAGACCTCGCCGGGGGTGTCCACCACACCCCGGCGGATCGCGGCTGAGGCGGCGCGGGCATTGTCGGCCACTGACGAGTCGTGCCCGGCGGCCACCGCAACTTGGTCCAGGAAGTCCGCCAACTGCTTGCACCAGCGCACGAAGTCGCCGGCGGCCAGGTCCACCTGATCGAGCACCTCCGGCAGCGGCGAGCCCGCCACCCACGCCCGCGCGGCCGCGGCGAAGCCGGGGTCGAGGTCGCCCAGGAACGCCACCCGGTGCTCACGTTCGAGTTCCTTGAGCCGCGCCATCAGGATCGCCTGCTCGCGCAGGGTGCGCATCACTTGTTGGTCGGGGATCCGCGGCGTGATCGGCTCGTCCCCGGATCGGTTGGAGAACACCAGCGCCGATGCCGCGGCCGCCAACTGCGGCGGGGTCAGGCCATCCCACAGGCCGCTGCGGATCGCCTCAGCGGCCACGAGGTCGTTGTCGTTGTAGAGCCGGGCCAGGCGCTTGCCATCGGGGGTCACGGCCGCATCGTCACCGCTACTGGTGAGGTAGCCGAGGTCGGCAAGTACGCCGCAGACGTGGTCGAACTGCCGGGCGATGGAGTTGGTGCGCTGATCGACTTTGTTGCGCAGGCTGCGGTTCTCCCGCTGCAGCCGGTGGTAGCGCTGAGCCCAGCGCGCGTGCACCTCGCGCTCCTGGCAGCCGTGGCAGGGGTGCCGGCGCAGTTGGGCGCGCAACTCGGTGATCTGCGCGTCGGTGGCCGCCTCCGAACCGCGACGGCCACGCGGCCGGGTCAACTGCAGGCCGCGGGTCTTCTCCCGCAGGGCCAGGGCGAGGTCCCGGCGACTGGCGGCGCTGCGCGGGTGGAAGGCCCGTGGCACCTTCATCGTGGTGACTGCGGACACCGGCGCGGGGAAGTCCCCCGGTCCCAGGCGCCGCAGCTGGCGATCGACGGTCACCACCTGCGGTCGTGGCTCGGCCTCGTCGGTGGTGTCCACGTCCACCACCACCGCTGGCCCGGAGCGGCGCCCGGCTGGCACGACGATCACATCGCCACGTCGCAGCGCCCCCAGGCTGGTCGCGATCCGGTCGCGTTCGGCTGCGGAATTGCGGCGCGCGAGCTCCTTCTCGCGCTGGCCGAGTTGCCCGCGCAGCGCCGAATACTCGACGAAGTCACCCAGGTGGCAGGTCATCGCCTCGCGGTAGCCCTCGGCAGCCTCCTCCTGCCGGCGCAAGGTGGTGGCGAGGCCCACAACGGCCTGGTCGGCTTGGAACTGCGCGAAGGACGTCTCGAGCACCTCCCGGGCGGTGTGCCGACCGAGGTGGTCAACCAGGTTGACGGCCATATTGTAGGAGGGGTGGAACGACGAGCGCAACGGATAGGTGCGGGTGGAGGCCAAGCCCGCCAGGGCCTGCGGTTGCAGTCCCTCGTGCCACACGACGACCGCGTGGCCCTCCACGTCGATGCCGCGCCGGCCCGCCCGACCGGTCAACTGCGTGTACTCCCCCGGCGTGATGTCGGCGTGGGTCTCGCCGTTCCACTTGCTGAGCTTCTCGAGCACGACGCTGCGAGCCGGCATGTTGATGCCCAGGGCGAGCGTCTCGGTGGCAAAGACGGCCTTGATCAGGCCCCGCTGGAACAACTCCTCGACGACCTCTTTGAATACCGGCAGCATGCCCGCGTGGTGGGCGGCGATGCCACGGCTGAGCATGCCCACCCATGAGGCGAATCCCAGCAGCGCGAGGTCCTGATCGGGCAGGTGGGCGCATCGGGTCTCGGCCACGATGCGAATCTCGTCGGCCTCGGCCGGGGTCGTCAGCCGCAGGCCACTGAGTGCCACCTGCTCGGCCGCCGCCTCGCACCCGGCGCGGGAGAAGATGAAGGTGATAGCGGGCAGGAGGTCGGCGCGCTGGAGCCGCTCGATCACCTCGGCCCGACTCGGCACCCGAGGTCCGCGGGTGCCGCGGCGTTGGTAGCCGCGCCGACGCCCCAGGCGAGCGGCGGTGTGGTCGTCCTCGGCCAGCGCCTGCACGGTGGGATTGATGCGGGGCCGGCCCGCTCGGTCGGTGTCGCCGGCGACGAACAGATCGTGCAGCTTGGAGCCCGCCATGACGTGCTGGAACAGCGGCACGGGCCGGTGCTCCTCCACCACCACGGCGGTCTGGCCGCGCACGGCGGTGAGCCAGTCGCCGAACTCCTCCGCGTTGCTGACGGTGGCCGACAACGCGGTGACGGCCACGCTGGGCGGCAGTTGGATCAAGACCTCCTCCCACACTGCGCCGCGGGACCGATCGGCCAGGTAGTGCACCTCGTCCATGACCACGTGCCCGAGTCCGGTGAGGGCGCTGGAGCGTTCGTAGATCATGTTGCGCAGCACCTCGGTGGTCATCAC
>JAUPKO010000513.1 GCA_030837395.1 Actinomycetota bacterium
ATCGTCTGGCCACTCGCGCCGGGGATGGGCTCCTCCCCCGGCGCAAACACCTCGAGCACGACCACCTCGTCAGCCAACCCCATGGCCTCGCCGAACTCCTTGACGAACATCGCCGTGCGGTAGTAGTGGTGAGCCTGGAAGGCCATCACCACGCGGCCCTCGCCGGCAACTTCACGGGCCGCTCGCAGCGTCGCCGCGACCTCGGTCGGGTGGTGGGCGAAGTCGTCGTAGACGCGGATACCGTCGACCTCACCGCGGAAGTCGAACCGGCGACGAGTGCCGGTGAATGCCTCGAGCCCCTTGGCCGCATCGACGTCGGAGAAGCCCAGACCGATAGCCGTGGCCAGCGCGGCGGTGGCGTTGAGCGCGTTGTGCGCACCAGGCACTTGCAGCGTGATACGCGGTGTGCGCACCCCGTGGACAGCGACGTCGAACGTCCAACCCGACCCGCTCCGGTCATGCACCGAGACGTGATAGTCGGCGCCATCATCGAACCCGTAGGTCCGGACATCGACGCCGGCGGCCCGCCCCACCTCGATCACTCGCCGGGTGACTTCGTCGTCGATGCACGCGACCACGAAGCCACCCCGACTGCCGATGTCGAGCACGAACTGTTCGAAGGCCTGGATGAGCGATTCGAAGTCGTGCCAGTAGTTGAGGTGGTCCGGTTCGATATTGGTGATGATGCCGGCCGTCGAACCGAAACGCAGGAACGAACCGTCGCTCTCATCTGCTTCTGTGACGAACACATCGCCGGACCCGCGATGGGCATAGGCCCCGGTCTCGTGCAGTTCGCCGCCGATGGCGAAGCTGGGCTCGGCCCCGCAGTTCTGCAAAGCCACGGTGAGCATGGACGTGGTGGTGGTCTTGCCGTGGGTGCCGGTGACACCGACCACGCGGGAGCCCTCCATGACCTTGGCTAGGGCCTGTGAACGGTGCAGGATCGGCAGCCCCAACTCCTTGGCGCGGACGATCTCCGGGTTGTCATCTTTGATGGCAGTGGAGCTGACGATCACCCGCGCATCGGCGACATTGGCGGCATCGTGACCGATGGCGATCGTCGCGCCCAGCGCGCGTAGGGCGGTGAGCCGACGCGAGTCCTTGGCATCGCTGCCGGACACCGCCACCCCCTCAGAAAGCAGGATGCGGGCGATACCGGACATGCCGGATCCGCCGATACCGATGAAGTGCACCGGACCGGCCCCCAGTTCCACCTGCTGCTCGTCCTGTGTCATGTCAGCCTCCTGCTGCTGCTTCGAGAGTCATGTCGACTAGTCGCTCGGCGGCACCCCGCGTGCCCTGAGTGGCTGAGGCCGCCGACATCGTCGCGATCCGTGCGGGGTCGGTGATGATGGGCACGGCGGTCGCCAGCAGCGATTCGGCGGTGAAGTCCTGGTCGGCGATCACCAACCCACCCCCCGCCGCGATCACGTGCTCGGCGTTGCGACGCTGCTCACCATTGCCGACCGGCAGTGGCACGAAAATCGCTGGCAGGCCCACCGCGCTGACCTCCGCGACGGTCATGGCCCCCGATCGACAGACTGCCAGATCGGCCGCGGCGTACGCGAGGTCCATCCGATCCACGTAGTCCACGGTAACGAAACCATCGGGCGCCGGATCCGGGCGCTGGTCGGCGTTCTTGCGGCCGACGGCGTGCAACACCGAAATCCCCGCCTCGGCCAAACCCTGTGCCGCGCCGACCACCCCTTCGTTGACCCGACGCGCCCCTTGCGAGCCACCGAAAACGAACAGCACAGGGGCCTGCGGGTCCAAGCCGAAGAAGGCGCGTGCCTCGGCCCGGTGGGCGGGCCGGTCCAAATCCGCGATGACCGGCCGTAACGGCAGACCGATCAACGTGGCCCCGGGGATCGACCCGGCGGTTGTCTCAGCCACGAATCGGGTGAACCGCGCGCCGACCCGGTTGGCCAGGCCAGCCTTGGCATTGGCCTCATGCACGACGATGGGCACTCGGCCTCGGGCCGCCAGATAGGCGGGCAGAGCAACGTACCCACCAAATCCCACGACCACGTCCGCGTGCCGGGCGGCGAGGACATCCCGCGTAGCTCGGACCGACGAGCGCACCCTCGCCGGCAGGGTCACGAGTTGGCCGTTCACGGTGCGCGGCATCGGCACCGGCGGCACGATGTCGAGCGGGTAGCCACGGGCGGGCACGAGGGTCGTTTCGAGCCCCTTCGCGGTGCCCAGCGCCGACACTGTAATGCTCGGATCGCGGGCGACCAAAGCGTCGGCGAGGTTCAAGGCGGGCTCGATGTGACCTGCGGTGCCACCCCCGGCAACCACCACGTGCATCGCTACCGGCCCGATCCGTTGTGAGGGCCAACGAGCTCGGCCGAGGCAGCTTGGGCTCGGCGCCGCGCCGCGCGGCCGGCCCGCCGGGTGGCAACCGCCCTGCTGCGGATCAGCGCCGCCGCAGCGGGCTCCTGCCGGGAGAACGCCAACAACACCCCGACGGCGCTCAGCGCCAAGACCAGCGACGATCCCCCATACGACACGAACGGCAGAGGCACCCCGGTCACCGGCATGATGCCGATGACAGCACCGATGTTGATCGTGGCCTGTGTGAGGATCCACGCAACGATTCCCATAGTGGCCAGTCTGACGAACAGCGAATGGGTGCGCCGCGCCACCCTGATCGCCACCAAACCGATGAGCAGGAACAGGCCCAGCACGAGTAGCGTGCCGACGAGTCCCAACTCCTCGCCGATCACCGCGAAGATGAAGTCGTTGTGCGCTTCGGGCAGCGCGCCCCACTTCTCGCGGCTGGCGCCGAGGCCGACCCCCCACCAGCCGCCGGTCGCCAGCGCCATCCGGCCGTGGATAATCTGCCACCCGGCACCGTCGGGGTCGGCTTCGGGATTGAGCCAGGTGGCGAACCGCTGCATCCGGTAGCCCTCGGTCACGGACATGAAGGCGATCAGTCCCAGCAGCAACGCCCCGATACCCAGGAAGAACCGGACCGGCAAGCCGACGATGAACAGCAGCATCGCCACGATCGGCATGAACACCAGTGCGGTGCCGACGTCCCCTTCGAGCAGTACCAGCACCACCACCGCGCCCGCCATTGGCAGGAACGGCAAGGTCACCTCGCGCCAATTGTCCAGCGAGCCGGCACGCATGCTCAGGATCCGGGCGCTCCACAGGATCAGACCCAATTTGGCGATCTCGCTCGGCTGCAGGCTGAAACCACCCGGCATGCCGATCCAGTTCTGCTGACCGTTGACGTTGATCCCGATTCCGGGAATCAGCACCACCACCAGCAGGATCAGCGAGGTGATCATCGCGATCGGCGCGATCCGGACGAAGAAGTGCAGCGGACGGCGGGAGAGCCAGAGCATCACCGGCAGTCCGACAGTGGCGAACAGGGCCTGCTTCTGGAACTGCGAGAAGATCGAACCGTCCTCGGCGAAGGACTCGACCGATGAGGCGCTAAACACCATAACGAGCCCCAGGGCGAGCAGCGCCAAGGTGGCCCCGAGCAGCAGCGTGTAGTCCGCCAACGGGTGATCCAGGAAGGCCAGCCGACGGTCGGTGTCTGACTTCTCGGCATCGGACCCGGCACCGCCGGCGCGACGCCCGCGGCGTTTGGCCACGTCAGCGATCGACACGTGCACCGCCAAGGGCGGCCACCGCGGCAGCGAAGGCGTCGCCGCGTTCGGCATAGTCGACATACATGTCCCGCGAGGCGCACCCGGGCGCCAACAGCACGGTGTCTCCGGGCTCGGCCACCTGCGCCGCCGCCCGCACCACCTGTTCCATGGCACCAGTGTCGGTGGCGGTGACCTCCACGATCGGCACGTCGGGCGCGTGTCGCGCCAGCGACTGCGCGATCACGCCGCGATCGAGGCCCAGCAGCACCACAGCCCGCATCCGATTCCCGGTCGTCTTGACCAAATGATCGAAGTCCTGGCCCTTGGCTTGGCCGCCCGCGATCCACACCACCGATTCGTAGGCCCGTAGCGACGTGAGGGCGGCATGCCAGTTCGTGGCCTTGGAGTCATCCACGTAGCGAACCCCGGCCACGGTGCCGACGTCCGCGATGCGGTGGGCGGCTGGCACGAAAGCCCGCAGCCCCTGCCGGATCGCTCCGGAGGACACGCCGTAGGCCCGGGCCAACGCCGCCGCGGCAAGGGCGTTCTCGACCTGGTGGGGCGCCGGGGGTGACACATCGGCCAGCGACGCGAGTTCCTGCGCAGAAGTCGCGCGCTCGGCCGCGAATGCCCGATCCACCAGCAGATCGTCGACCACCCCCAGTTGGCCCGGTCCGGGGATACCCAGTGTGAAGCCGATGGCCCGGCAGCCCTCGATCACGTCTGCATCGCGCACCATCTGCTCGGTGACCGGGTCTGCGACGTTGTAGATGCAGGCACGTTCGGTGCGCGCGTACGCACCCGCCTTGCCCGCGATGTAGTCCTCGTAACTGCCGAAGAAGTCGACGTGATCAGGCGCGACGTTCAGGCAGACCGATGCCAGCGGCGACACCGAGTAGACGAACGGCAGGTGCGGCGCGCCCACCTCCACCGCCAACACGTCGTAGGGGTCGGGGTTGACCACCGCATCGATCAGGCTGACGCCGATATTGCCCACTGCGGCGGCGCGCAACCCGGCAGCCCGCAGGATCGCCTCAAGCATGATCGTCGTGGTGGTCTTGCCGTTGGTGCCGGTGATGTACAGCCACGGCGCCGCCCCTGTGGCCGGGCGTAGCCGCCAGGCCAACTCGAACTCGCCCCACACCGGCGTACCCCGCTGCAGGGCGGCGGCGATCCACGGTGACTCCAGTCGGATCCCGGTCGAGACCACCAACACATCGCCCGGTGGCAACTCGGGGCTGGCGCCAAGGTGCACATCGGCGCCGAGGATCTCGAGCACCCGGGCCCGGGCCGCAAGCTCGGGGGTGTCGTTGGAGTCGATGACGGTCACTCGGCCACCGCGGGCCAAGAGCGCACTGGCCGCCGGGAACCCGGCGATGCCGAGCCCGGTGACGATCATGTGCAGCGACTCGGGGGGCACGTCCAGGCCATAGCCGGGGCCGTGTGTGGCGATCATGTGCGCACCCATTCCGCGTAGAAGAGCGTCAGGCCGGCTCCGACGAACAGGCCCTGCAGAATCCAGAAGCGGGTGACGATCGTGACCTCGCCCCAGCCCTTGAGTTCAAAGTGGTGATGCAGCGGCGCCATCCGAAAGATTCGCTTCCCGGTCAGCTTGTACGAACCCACCTGCAGGATCACCGATAACGTGGTGAGCAGGAAGAGTCCGCCCCACGCGACCAGCAACAGTTCGGTCTGGCTGAAGATCGCCAGTGCGGCGATGGCCCCGCCGATGGCCAGCGAACCGGTGTCCCCCATGAAGATGCGCGCCGGGGAGGTGTTCCACCACAGGAAGCCGACACACGCAGCACCACAGGCGGCGGCGAACACCGCGAGGTCCAGTGGATCGCGTACCTCGTAGCAGCGTTCGAAGCGGCTGAACGAGCAGTTCTGCCCGAACTGCCACACGCCGAGCAGCGCGAAGGCGGCGAAGGTGGCCACGGAGGCACCGGCGGCTAGGCCGTCCAGGCCGTCGGTGAGGTTGACCGCATTGGTGGTGGCCGTGATCAGCAACCAAATCCACAGCACCGCCAGGACCATCGGCAGCACGATCGGTGTGTCACGGATGAACGAGATCGCCTGGGAGGCGGGCGTGCGGCCGAATTCGTCGGGGAAATAGAGGGACATGACCGCGAACGAGAGCGCCACGCTGGCTTGCCCGACGAGTTTGGTGCGGGCCCGTACCCCGGTGCTTCGCTGTTTGAAGATCTTCAGGTAGTCGTCCGCCATGCCCACCAGCCCCAGCCCCACCATGAGGTAGAGGCACAGCAGACCGCTCACCGTGGGGGGACGCCACACGGCCAGGTGGGCGACCGCGTAACCGAGCACCACGGCGATGATGATGGCCAACCCACCCATGCTGGGTGTGCCCTTCTTACCCTGGTGCTCGGGGTACTGGATGCCGTCCTTGGACACCCGGATGGCCTGTGAGTAGCCGTGCCGACGAAGCAACGCGATCAGCAGCGGAGTGCCGAACAGGGTCACCGCCAGTGCCACCAGGGCGGCCAGCACTACCTGGATCATCCGGTGCCTTCCGACGAGGCCAGCAACCGCTCTGCCACTGCTTCCAGACCCACCGCGCGGGAGGCCTTGACCAGCACCACGTCACCAGGGCGCACTTGCGCCGCAAGCAGGGCCTGCGCGGCCGCCACATCGGGCACCCACATCGACTCCTCGCCCCACGAGCCTTCGTTGGCGGCACCCAGGTGGATCGTCCGGGCGCCTTCGCCCACTGCCACCAAGCGGTCGATATCCAAGCGCACCGCGAGCCGACCGATCGAATCGTGCGCCGCCAGCGCTTCGTCACCCAATTCGCGCATCTCCCCCAACACCGCCCAACTGCGCCCTTGTCCGGCCATGGCTACGAGGGCCTTGAGCGCTGCCCGCACCGACTCCGGGTTGGCGTTGTAGGCATCGTTGATGACTGTCACCCCGGCAGGGGTGCGGTGGATCTCCATCCGCATCGGGCTGCGGGCCACGGCCGCGCTCAGAGCCTGTGCCACGGCTGGCAGCTGCATCCCCAGGCCCACTGCCACGGCCGCCGCGGCAGCCGCGTTGGACACCATGTGCTCGCCGGACAGGTGCAACGCCACCTGCGCAGTGCTGCCCGCGTAGTCGAGAGTGAACCGGCCCCGGGCCAGTTCGTCCAGGGTTACCCCCGAGACGTGAACGTCGGACCCCGGAGACTCGCCGAAAGTCAGCACTCGAGCGGCCGTGGCACCCGCCATCGCCTTGACCAGCGGATCATCGGCGTTCAGCACCGCCACCCCATCGGGGGCCAGCCCGGCGACGATCTCGGACTTGGCCTGGGCGATTTGCGGCTGCCCGCCGAACTCGCCGACGTGGGCCGATCCGACGTTGAGCACCAGGCCCACCTGCGGCGGGGCGATGCCGCACAGGTAGGAGATGTGGCCGATCCCCCGGGCTCCCATCTCAAGCACGAGGAAGCGGGTCTGACGGTCGCACCCGAGCACTGTCAGCGGCAGGCCGAGCTCGTTGTTGAACGAGCCCAGGGGCGCGACGGTGGGTCCGGCTACGGCCAGCACCTGTGCCAGGAGGTCCTTGGTGGACGTCTTGCCCGACGACCCGGTGACCCCGACCACGGTGAGGTCCGGCAGCCGGCGCAACACCTCGGAGGCCAATGCGCCGACCGCCACCACAGGGTCGGCCACGACGACGGCCGGCCCATCGACGGGACGCTGACACAGCACCGCCGCAGCCCCGGCGGCCACGGCGGCGGCGGCGAAGTCATGTCCGTCCACCTGCTCCCCGGCGATGGCGACGAACAGGTCTCCGGGCACCACCGCGCGGGAATCGATGGCCACCCCGGTGATCGGTGCGGTGGCATCGCCGAGTACCTCGCCCTCCAC
>JAUPKO010000514.1 GCA_030837395.1 Actinomycetota bacterium
ACATTGGATGGTCCCTCCGCGATCGTCCGGATGGTGCAACTCGGCGTGCCCAAGTACCTGATCGCCGATGCCTTGAGCCTGGTGGTGGCGCAGCGGCTCCTGCGCCGTCCGTGCGCCTTCTGCTCCAAGCCGACCATGCCTGATCCCGAGAGTCTGGACCTGCTCGGCCTCACCGCGGAGCAGGCGGGCACGCTGGTGTCCGGCGAGGGCTGCGACATGTGCGGCAACACTGGCTACCTGGGTCGCGTCGGGGCGTACGAGTTGCTCTCGGTCAATCCTCGCGTGCGGGGTGTCATCCATGCCGGCGGCTCCGCGGCTGACATCGCCGCAGCCGCCGCATCATCGGGCTACATTCCGCTGCAGACTGCCGCCGTCCGGCTCGCCCTGCAGGGAATGACCACCCCGGAGGAGATTCTGCGGACCATTGTGGCCCCCGCCATGGACGTCGCGGTCGAATAGGCGCCGCTACCATGAGCACCTTGACCACGCATGTGAAGCGTGCACTTGCCCCCGAACCGGGCCGGGCGATGGTGGCCGTGGGGGTGGCGGTGGTCGTCTCGCTCACGATCAATTTCCTGGTGGTCCGAGCCGTGCTGGTGGCCGCTGGACATCCGCCGGAGGGACTCACACACGCGGTGCTGCCGGCCATCTTCGGGGGCATGCTGGCGTTCATCGGGTCTCTGGGTGGGAGCCTGCGCAGCGGCATCGTCCGTGCCGCGGCGTTGTCGGTGATCGCCTTGCCGCTGACGCTGATCGCCGTGGTCTCGCGCGATGTGCCGCCACTGGCCGGCCTCACCCTGGCAGCCGCGGCGGCCGGTGCCGGCTTCTTGGCCTGGCACGGAGAACCCTTCGCCACCTCGGGTTCGCTGTTGCTCTACATGTACTTCCTGCCATTGGTCTTCGGTGCCGGCTCCGGCGTCTCGCTGCGATACCTGCTGGTGGGTTTCGCCGCCATGGCAGTCACCACGGTCGCGCTGCGGGCACTGGCTGCCCTTGTGCCGCATCGACGGCGACCGGGACGGGTGGCGGCGACCGACGAGCCGCACCGTGAGGGCCTGCGTGACCGCTGGATCCTGCTCCCGCAACCGCGGCTTCGGCAGTTGCGCCGCACCACGTTGCGTTCGGCTATCGGCCTCGGAATCGGCGCGGTCGTGATGTCGGCCACCGGTGACCACAACGCGGTCTGGGTTCTGATGACACTGATCGCGCTGATCCCGCCGTATCTGCCGCTGACCATCGACCGGGTGCTGACGCGACTCGTGGGCACCTTCGTTGCCATGATCGTGCTGACGGTGATCGACGCCGTGGTGCCGCCAGGCCCGGGCCGCTTCCTGTTGCTGGCGCTCGGCCTGGTGCTGACCATCGCCTTCCTACGCCGCAGTTACCTGATCTCAGTGCTCGGTGTGAGCCTGGTGGCCGTGATCGCGTACGCGAAGGTCGACGGCCCGCTGGGCGAGGCGTTGCTCTGGCGTGGCCTGGACACCCTCATCGGTGCTGCCATCGCGATCGTTGTGACATTGCTGATCCCGGTGGGTGACAGGCCGCACCCCGTGTGGGCTGACGAGCTCCCGTCAGCCCCCGCGAATCACTGAGCGTCCGCCGCCGCCTTCGCCAGCGCCCGGCCCCAGGCGTGCGCACGTTCGGCTTCGCCGGGGGCCAACGGCCCGGTGGTGTCAACCACGATGAAGGCCTGCGCATCGGCCACGAGCCGAGCACCCGACTTTCGCAGGGCCTTGGCCATCGTGTGCGAGGCATGGTCGAGTTTGACCAGAGCTTTCGGGTGGTCCATGCGGGTGTCGAAGACCGCTGCTGGTTGGCCCTTGGTCACGGAAGCGGCGGCGAGCCACTCCCGGATGCCGATTCCGGTGGACACGAGCTCGGCGTCGGTCTTCTTGGCGGCGTCCTCGCGCGTCGTTGGCCGGGACAGTCCGAACGCGTGGGTGGGTGCTCCGAGTACCAGCAGGTCCCAACCCTCGGGCACCGCCGTCGGGGCCTGCGATACCTCCAGCAGCGAGACTTCCGCAGGGCTACCGGCCGCTTCGTCGGCCAGGGCTGCGGAGAACTCAGCACCAATGCCGGCGGCGATGTGTTCGGCCACGGTGCGGGTGTCACCGAACATCGACTCGAAGATCACGAGAGCGCGCATGGGACCATCGTGCTACAGAAGATGGCACCTATGATCGCGGGGTGGACTCAACTGATGCGGCTTCGTCCTTGACCGCCTTCCAAGGGACGGCCTCGTACCTCACCAATGACGCTCTGGAGGCCGCTGTCGCCTGCGCGCTGGTACTGCAGAAGCCGTTGCTGGTCAGGGGCGAACCCGGCACCGGCAAGACCCTGCTGGCGGAGGCGGTGGCCGCAGCCGAGGGCATGGAGTTGATCACCTGGAACGTCAAGAGCACCACCCGGGCCCAGGACGGGCTCTACCACTACGACACGGTGCAACGTCTATACGACAGCCGCTTCGGCGACCACGACGTGCGCAACATTCGCGACTACATCCACATGGGTCCGCTGGGGCGTGCGTTCCAATCCGAGCGCAGGGTGGTCCTGCTGATCGACGAGATCGACAAGGCCGACCTGGAGTTCCCCAATGACCTCCTGCACGAGTTGGACCGGATGAGCTTCACCGTCGCCGAGACGGGCGACAACGTCGTCGCCCGGCAGCGTCCGGTGGTGATCATCACCTCTAACGCCGAGAAGGAGCTGCCCGACGCCTTCCTACGGCGCTGTGTGTTCCACTTCATCGACTTCCCGGATCGCGATCTGATGGCGCGCATCGTGGCCGTGCACCACCCCGGCCTCGGCGACTCCTTGCTCGATCAGGCGCTGGATGTCTTCTACGGCCTGCGAGGCATGACGGGCCTGCGCAAGCGACCCTCCACCTCCGAACTCGTCGACTGGATCGCCGTGCTGCGCAGTGGGGGCGTCGATGAGGTGGCCATGAGCCCTGATCTGCCGTTCCTGGGCACGTTGCTCAAGAAGGAGCAGGACCTAGCCACCTTCACCGACACCGCGTCCGGCCGGGGGCGCCCCAGGTACGGGCGGTAGCCGAGGTGTACCTCGGACTGCTCTACCGGCTGCGAGACCTCGGTGTTCCGGTCGGCGTGACCGAGGCGGTGGCGCTCGCGGACGCGTTGGAGCACGGTTTGCACGGCAGCAGCCTGGACGGCTTCTATTTCACGGCCCGGGCGATTCTGATCCATCATGAAGGCCACCTCGACGCCTACGACCGGGCTTTCGCCGCCGAATTCGCCGGCATCGAGTCGACGCTGCCGGCACTGACGGACGACCTGCGCGACTGGCTGGATCAGACCCGACTCGAAGCCGGTATCCCAGAGA
>JAUPKO010000515.1 GCA_030837395.1 Actinomycetota bacterium
CACCGGCCTTCGGCCCGGCTCTCAAACGTGCGCGCCCGACCGGCCTTCGGCCCGGCTCTCAAACGTGCGGGCCACACCGGCCTTCGGCCCGGCTCTCAAACGTGCGCGCCCGAGTGGGCGGGATGGGCCCGTAGGGTGGTGCGCATGGTGACCGTCGCGCTGGTGCAGGTGGATCTCACGACGAGCGACCCGACTCGACCGAGGCAGGTGCAGCCCGTCGAGGTGCTGATCCGGGAGGCGGCCGAGGATGGCGCCGAGTTCATCGTGCTGCCGGAGTTGTGGCGGACTGGGCCGTTCGAGTTGGAGGCAACGCTAGGCGCTGCCGAGCCGCTGACCGGTCCGACCGCACAGGCGATGGCGGGGCTGGCGGCCGAGTTGGGCGTGTGGCTGCACGCGGGGTCGATGCTGGAGCTGGACTTGACCGACGGGGCGGACCGACGATTCAACACGTCCCTGCTGTTCGGCCCGACCGGCGACCTCGTCGCCACGTATCGCAAACGGCACCTGTTCGGGTTCGACACCGGCGAGGCGGCCTTGATCGACGCCGGCGACGAGTTCGTGGTGGTCGACACGCCGCTGGGCCGCACCGGCTTGGCCACGTGTTACGACCTGCGATTCCCGGAGCACTTCCGGGCCCTGGTCGACGCCGGGGCCGAGTCGATTGTGCTGACCTCGGGGTGGCCAGAGGTGCGGATCGGCCACTGGACCACGCTCACCGCAGCCCGGGCCATCGAGGACCAGGTCAACCTCCTGGCGTGCAATGCCACCGGCGCGAGCGGTCAGATGCGCCTGGGCGGCTCCTCGGCGGTCATCGACCCCTGGGGGGCCGTGGTCGCCCAGGCCGGCAACGGACCGCAGACGCTGCTGGCCCACGTTGCCCCGACGGCCCCCGGCCGCGCCCGCACCGAGTTCCCAGTCCTGCGTGACCGCCGCTAGCGCAGAGCCACCCGGTACCGTGGCAATATGCCTGCGATCTCCCAACTGAGCGACGCGACCTACCCCCGCCTGATCGACGCCTGGATCAGCGCCGTCGAGCCCTTCGCTGACCTGGCCGAATCCCTCACCCCGCAGCAATGGTCCGCCCCCAGCATCCTGCCCGGCTGGACGAACGCCGATGTGGTGGCGCACGTGGTGGGAATCGAGCGGGACCTGCTGGGCGACACGACCCCCAGCCCGGAGTTGGACTGGGCCGAGTTGCCGCACGCCCAGGACCTCTTCAGCCGGTACACCGAACTCGCCGTGGCGATCCGCCGCGGCGAAGCCCAGGCCGAGGTCTGCGCCGAACTGCGCAAGACGATCGCCGCCCGACGCGAGGCTCTGGCCAAGGAGCCCGGTGCGCTGGGTGATATCGTGCGCGGCCCGGGTGGGTGGGAGTTGCCCCGCGGTGTGGTGATCCGCATGCGCTGTTTCGACATCTGGGTGCACGGGCAGGACCTGCGGGCAGGCATCGGCCAGCCAGGCGACCTCGACACCGATGCTGCCTGGGTCGCGGCCGACCAGATGATCCGCGGCCTGGGACGCACCTGGGCGCGCGATGTGCAGGCGCCGGTCGGAGCGACGGCGACGGTCGCCGTGACCGGCCCCGGTGTGCAGTTCGAGGTGACCGTGCTCGTCGACGAGAACGGGCGCGGCACGGTCGTCGCAACCCCGGACGCACCCACGGTTCGGCTGACCATGACCTGGCCCACCTTCGCGTCGCTGAGCACGGGTCGTGCCCACCCCGCCAACGCGGCGCCGACGATCGAAGGCGACGACGATCTCGCCCGACGCCTGATCGCCGACTTCAACGTGGCCCCCTAGGTCGGCGGTATGGTGACCGACATGCCCACCGACCGCCCACCCATCCGGGTCTTCCTTCTCGACGACCACGAAGTCGTCCGACGCGGTTTGGCGGAGTTGCTGAGCCTGGAGGCGGACATCGTCGTGGTGGGTGAGGCCGGTACCGCCCGCGAGGCCATCCCCCGGATCAAGGCCACCCGACCCGACGTTGCGGTACTCGACGTGCGCCTGCCCGACGGCTCGGGCGTCGAGGTGTGCCGCGAGGTGCGCAGTCAGAATCCGGAGATCAAGGCCCTCATGCTGACGTCCTACGCCGACGACGAGGCCCTCTTCGACTCAATCATGGCCGGAGCTGCGGGCTACTGCCTCAAGGACATTCGCGGCCACGACCTGGTGGGGGCGGTCCGCAGCGTGGCTGCGGGAAGTTCGCTGCTCGATGCCGCTGCCACCAGCCGGGTGCTGGCACGCCTGCGTGGCAACCAGGAGGCGGACAACCGGCTGGGATCGCTGTCGTCGCAGGAGCGCAGAATCCTCGAACTCATCGGTGAGGGTCTGACCAACCGTCAGATCGGGGACCGGATGCACCTGGCCGAGAAGACGGTGAAGAACTACGTCAGTTCGCTGCTGAACAAGCTGGGGCTCGAGCGACGGACCCAGGCCGCGGCATTCGTGGTGCGCATGCAGGAGCACCAGGAGTAGCCGCCGGTCATCCCGTCAACGGCGCCCACCACCGCAACTCGGCGCCGGCTCCCGGCCGATTGGCCAGCCGGCAACCGCCGCCGAGCTGACCGGCGCGGTCCGCCAGGTTGGCCAGGCCTGACCGGCGGCTCGGGCCCGTGGCCGGCACACCGACGCCATCGTCCAAAACGCTCAGCCGCACCAGGTCCGGCCCGGCGGTCACCTGCACCTCGATCGTGTGTCCGCCTGCGTGCCGGATCGCATTACTCAGCCCCTCCCTGACCGCCGCCACGAGGTGTCCGGCGAGGGCCCCGGAGACGTAGGTGTCGACCGGCCCGGTGAAGGTCACCCTCGGCTTCGGGTCGATCCCACCGGCGACGCGTTCGACCTCGGCCAACACGCGGGCCCGCGCGCCCACCCAACTCGGGCCGTCGGTCGGCTCGTGCAGTTCGAAGATGCTGGTGCGGATCTCTTTGATGGTCGCGTCCAACTCGTCCACTGCCACCCCGATGCGCTCGGCGAGCACCGGTGGCAGGACCGCGTTGCGGGCCGCGCCTTCGAGCATCATGCCCGTCGCGAACAGCCGCTGGATCACCAGATCGTGCAGGTCGCGCGCAATCCGGTCACGCTCCTCGAAGACGGCCAGCCGCTCTCGTTCCCGGCGTTCGAGGCCGAACGACAGCGCCAGCGCGACCTGGGTGGCGAATGCGTCGGCGAGTTCGCGCACTTCCTCCGCGAAGTCCTCGCCACCGGCGAAGCGGTACAGTCCGACCGCGCCGAGCACCTGCTCCCGGGCCACCAGGGGCAACATGAGCGCGGGGCCGAACAGGTCCGCGCAGGGGATGCCCTCGAGGGCCGCCGGCCCGGTCAGCGGCGTCCCCGCCTGATGCGATCGGGCATGGGCGGAGTCGGTGGGCAACCGTTGTCCGAGGAGGTCCCGCAACCGCATCAGCTGTTCGCCGATGTCGGCCGGCAGCCGGGAATGCGCCACCGACCACGTCGGGTCCTCGGCGCCGGCCTGATCCGAGGTGATCACCGCGGCGACTCGCAGCCGCCCGGCCGCGTCGGGGAGGGCCAGCACCACGGCGGCCGCGCTGGCCAGCGCGCAGGCATGCCGGGCCGCCTCGTCCGCGACATCGGCCACCTCCGCCCCGGAGAGCATGAGGGCGTCGACCGCGGTCACGGCCCGTTGCCATTGCTCGCGGCGAGCGTTGCGCGCGAAGAGCCGGGCGTTGCGAATGGCCACGCCCGCCGCAGCTGCGAGCGCCTCGACCAACGCGGCATCGTCGAGGGTGAACTGACCGTGCCGCTTCTCGGTCAAATAGAGGTTGCCGTAGACCTTGCCGCGCACGAGGATCGGCACGCCCAGGAAGCTGTGCATCGGCGGATGACCCGGTGGAAAGCCCGCGGCCAGCGGATGCGTGGTGAGGTCCGAGAGCCGCAACGACTCTGGCACCTCGGTGAGTAGACCCAGGATGCCGCGCCCTTGCGGCAGCGGACCGATGCGCTCGGCCGTGGCGGCGTCGACCCCCACGTGCACGAACTGACTTACGCCCCCGCCGCTGCCCAGCACCCCCAGCGCCCCGTAGCGGGCATCCACCAGGTCAGCGGCGGTGACGACGATTCGGTGCAGCGTCTCGTTGAGGTCCAGGCCGTCCGCCACCGCCACCATCGCGGCCAGCAGGCTCTCGTTGACCTGGGAGTTCACCGGCCCACCCGCACCACATCTGCGGCGTCCGCGGCGTCGGCGGGCCGGTGGGTGATGAGCAGCGTGGCCTTGGCCGCGGTGGTGCGCCGCAAGTCGGCCATGAGGTCGACGGCGGTCTCGGGGTCAAGGTGTTCGGTGGGCTCGTCGAGGATCAGCACGTCGAAGTCGGCGATCAGTGCCCGTGCCAGCGCAAGCCGCTGCCGTTGACCGCCCGACAGGGCCGCCCCATGGGCACCCACCGGGGTGTCCAGGCCCTGCGGAAGCGACCGGACCCAGTCCCCGAGCCGAGCTGCGTCCAGCGCCGCCAACACCTCGTCGTCGTCGGCGGAGCGACGGGCCAGCCTGACGTTCTCACCGATCGACGTGTCGAACACGTGGGCATCCTGGGAGCACTCGCCGATCACCGTGCGCACCGCATCCGAGTCCAGGTCGCGCAATTCCACACCGTCCAACCGGATCGAGCCGCCGTAGTCGAGGAACCTCTCAAGCACGTTGGCCACGGTCGACTTGCCCGAGCCGCTGGGCCCCACGAGGGCTGTGCGGGCCCCGGTGCGCAACTCGAGCGACACATCAGTCACAGCGTCGGCTTCACCGCCGGGGTAGCGGGCGGTCACCCCGTCGACGCTGACCCGCCTGCCCTGCACCGGATCAGCGGCCGGCAGCGCGACCGCATCCACGGCCTCGTGCACAGCCGGGGGAGCATCGACGACCTCGAACACCCGGCTTGCCGAGGCACGCACCCGCAGCAGCGCCAGCGCTGCGGACGGTAGGTTGACGACGGCCTCGTAGGCGGCCAGCGGTAGCAGCACCACCACTGCGAGGTTGACCCCGCGCAGGTCCCCGCTGCGCACTGCCGGAACCGCCACCAGCACTGCTCCGATGACTCCCGCCCCCTGGGCCGCGGCGCCGAGGGCGGCGGCGACCCCCGACGCCACCGCACCCCGTTGCTGTACCGCAGTGAACTCAGCATCGGTGGCCTTGACCTGCGCGACCATACGCCCGGCAGCCCCACACGAGATCACGTCGGCGGCCCCCGCGAACAGGTCCACGACCTCGGCCGTCATGCGCCCCTGCACCGGCGCAAGTCGGCCCGCCGCCCGTGCCCCCGCCAGCAGCGTCAACCACGGCACCACCACCCCGCCGACCAGCAGCGCCACCGCGAGGATCGCCCCCGCCGCGGGCAGCAACCAGAAGGCAACGGCCACCGAACCGGCCGCCACCAGGAAGCCGGACAGCGCCGGCACCAGCACCCGCAGCGAGAGGTCCTGGACGGAGTCCACATCCGAGACCAACCGGCTGAGCAAGTCACCTCGGCGGTAGGGGCGCAGCGCGACGGGCCCGTTGCTGGCCAGGCGGGTGTAGATCGCCACGCGCATATCGGTGAGGGTGCGGAAGGCGGCGTCGTGGCTGACGAGCCGCTCGGCGTAGCGGAACACCGCGCGCCCGATGCCGAAGGCCCGCACACTCACGATCGCCACCTGTAGGTAGAGCACCGGCGGCTGCTCGGAGGCCCGCGAGATCAGCCAACCGCTGACGGCGAGCAGTCCGACGCTGCAGCCCACGGCAAGGGCGCCCAACAGGGAGGCGCCGAGCAACCGCCAACTGACCGGCCGGGACAACTGCATCAGCCGGCGCACCGGCCCGACCCGGGGGTCGCCGAGGGCCGCCGGGCCAGTCATGGAGTCACCCGGGAGGGTTGCGCCGCAGTGAGCCGCACGACGTCGTCCGCGAGGGCGGCCAGGGACTCCCGGTGCGCGACGATGACGACGGTTCGACCCGCCGCGTGGGTGCGGAGGCCGCGCAGGACGTCGGCCTCGGTATCCACATCGAGGGCGGCGGTCGGCTCATCTAGCAGCACCAACGGCGAATCTCGCAGCAATGCCCGGGCCACGGCGACCCGCCGCTGTTGGCCGACGCTCAGACCACGGCCACCCTCGCCGAGTTCAGTGTCCAAGCCGTATGGCAGTTCGCTCAGAACGTCGTCGGCGCCGGCGGCTCGCAGCGCAGCGATGATCGCCTCATCGGTGGCCGTGGGCGCGCCCAGCGCCACGTTCTCGCGCAATGTCATCGCCAACAGTCGGGGCCGCTGGGGCACGTACGCCACCTGCGCCCGCCAGGCGTCGGGGTCGAGGTCGGCGAGTTCGACGCCGCCGACGCTCACCCTGCCTGAGGTCGGCGCGACGAATCCGAGCAGCACCGCCAACAGGGTGCTCTTGCCACCCCCGGATGGTCCGACGAGGGCCGTGATCCGCCCGGGCGCGATGGTGAACGTGGCGCCATCGAGGGCGTTCTCGGACCGATCCGGATACGCCACGGTGAGGTGGTCGATGACGATTGGTGAGGTGGCCGGATCGGGCACGTCGGTGCGGCTGCCCGTCGCCGGCGGAGTCGCCTCGAGCACCTCGAACACCTGCTCGGCCGCGCCCAGGCCCTCCGCCGCGGCGTGGAAGTTGGCACCGACCAACCGAAGCGGCAGGTAGACCTCCGGGGCCAGGATCAGCACGACCAGCCCGGCGAACAGCGTGAAATCACCGCTGACAAGGCGCAAGCCGATGGACACCGCGATCAGGGCGACCGAGAGGGTCGCGAGCAACTCGAGTACGAGCGACGACAGGAACGACACCCGCAGCACCCGCAGGGTGGCGATCCGGTAGGCGTCGCCGATGCGCCGGATGCTGTCCGCCTGCGCCTTGGCCCGGCCGAACACCGCGAGCGTCGGCAGGCCGGCCACGACGTCCAGGAAGTGCCCGCTGAGCACGCCCAAGGTGCGCCACTGCCGGTCCACCCGGGACTGCGTGTAGAGGCCCACGAGCACCATGAACACCGGGATCAACGGCAGTGTGAGGGCGACAATGACAGCGGCAAGCACATCCTGGGTGAGGATCGCCACCCCGCCGACGATCGGCACCGTCACCGCCAGCACGAGCATCGGCAGGTATCGGGAGTAGTAGGCGTCAAGCGCGTCCACCCCGCGGGTGGCCAGCGTCGACAACTCACCTTCGCCCCGCCGGGCGAGCCACACCGGACCCAACCGCATGACCTGCTCTAGCAGCGCCGTGCGCAGTTGGCTTTTTGCTTGCGCGGCGCTGGCGTTGGCGGCCACCTCGCCCAGATAGCTCAGCACCACACGGGCCAGCACAACGGCGACCAGCACCCAGACGGCCCCCATGACGTCGCCGAGGCTGGCACCACTCTGGAACACCTCGGTGATGATCGTGGCCAGCGCAAACGCCTGCACAACGGCCAGCACGGCCAGCACGGTGCCGATCACCACCGACGCCGCCAGGAACACCCGGGTCACCCGGGCGTACTTCAGCAGACGCCGGTCCAGTGGTCGCACGGCCTCACGCTACCTGTCGTTACGGCTGCGCGCCCTGCGTGGTGGGGTGGCCCCGCAGGCGCGGGAGGGGGACGCTGCTACTTGGCCCCGGCCGCCGCTGCGGCCGCTTCGGCCTCGTGCGGGTAGTCCAGCGAGCCCTCGTGCGGGTTGGGGATGTCCGACGGCGAGACGCGCTTGCGGAACACCCAGTAGGTCCACGACTGGTAGGCCAGCACGATCGGGGTGAAGATCACGGCCACGATCGTCATGATCTTGAGCGTGTAGGGAGTCGAGGCTGCGTTCGTGATGGTGAGCGTGGCCTCCGGGTTGGTGGAGGACACCATCACGTTCGGGTAGAGCACGCAGAACAGGAACGCCACGGCACCGACCAAGGTGACCGCCGAGAAGATAAACGCCCACCCTTCGCGCTTCATTAAGTTCATGGCGATCGCTGCCACCCATGCCAGCGCGCCGACGACCACCAGGGCCCAGGTCCAGGCCTTGTCCGAGTAGGCCAGTTGGGTCCACAGCAGGAAGGCGACGGCGAACACCGCCGCGACGATGCCGGACTTGACCGCGAAGGCCTGCGCCCGCACCTGGATGTCGCCGGTGGTCTTGAGCGCCAGGAACACCGCACCATGCGTGAGGAACAGCGTCAGCGTGGTGAGCCCACCCACCAGGGCGTAGGGGTTGAGCAGATTGAAGAAGCCGCCGGTGTAGAGGAAGCCGCCCACGGGGTTGGGCTCGATCGGCACCCCTCGCACGAGGTTCGCGAACGCCACGCCCCACAGCAGCGCCGGGACGAACGACGCAACGGTGATCGCGACGTCCCAGCGCTTGCGCCACGTCATGGACGAGCGCTTGCTGCGGTACTCGAACGCCACGCCGCGCACGATCAAGGCCACGAGGATCAGGAACAACGGCAGGTAGAAGCCCGAGAACAGGGTGGCGTACCACTCCGGGAAGGCGGCGAAGGTCGCCCCACCGGCCACCAGCAGCCACACCTCGTTGCCGTCCCAGACCGGGCCGAGGGTGGTGATCACGGCACGGCGTTCGGCCTCGTCCTTGGCCACGACCGGCAGCAGCATGCCGACGCCGAAGTCGAAGCCCTCCAACACGAAGTAGCCGCTCCACAGGACCGCGATGAGGATGATCCAAACGGTGGTGAGTTCCATGATTGAAGTCCCTTGGTCCTCTAGTACGTCACGGACAGTTGGCGGTCGGGGGAGTCGATGTCATACGGATCGGCCTCGCCGACCTCGGGCGGACCGATCTTGATCGCGCGGATCATCAGGCCCAACTCGATCACCGCCAGCGCCGCGTACAGCAGCGTGAAGACGGTCACGGTCAGGCCGACCATCCAGGTGTCGACGGTGGGCGAGACACCGGCCTGCGTCTTCATCAGCCCAAACACCACCCACGGCTGCCGACCCATCTCGGTGAAGATCCAGCCGGCGGAGATGCCGAAGATCGCCAGGAATGGCATAGCCACCGCGGCACGCGAGAACCACTTGGAGCTGGGCATCTTGCCCTTGCGTGTGGCCCACAGCGCGTAGACGGCGAACAGTGTCGCCAGCGCTCCCAGGCCGATCATCAGCCGGAAGCCCCAGTAGGCCACCGGGATGTTGGGCTTGTAGTCGCCGGGGCCGAACTGCTCCTCGTACTGCGCCTGCAGGTTGTTGATGCCGGGCACCTCGCCGTCCCACGAGTGGGTGGCCAGCAGCGACAGGCCGTGTGGGATGTCGATGCTGAACAGCGGCTCGGACCCGTCGAGGGTGCCGATCGTGAAGATCGAGAACGGCGCCGGAGCGGAGGTCTCGTAGAGCGCCTCGGCGCTGGCCATCTTCATCGGCTGCTGCTCGAACATGAGCACGGCCTGCGAGTCGCCGGTGAAGCCCACACCGAGGAAGGCGACGATCGTGGTGATCATGCCCAGCTTCATGGTGGTGCGGGCCATCTCGGTGGCCTTGCCCTTGAGCAGCAGCCAGGCGGAGACACCGGCCACGAAGGCACCGGAAGCCAGGAAGCAGGACGTGATCACGTGCCCGAAAGTGATCATTGTCGTGTTCTGGAACAGGATGGCGCCGAAGTCGGTCATCTCAGCACGGTTGGTGACCGGGTTGTATTCGTAGCCGACGGGGTGCTGCATGAACGAGTTGGCGGCGAGGATGAAATACGCCGAGAGAAGGGTGCCGGTGGCGGCGAGCCAGATGGTGGCGAGGTGGAGCTTCTTGGGAAGGCGGTCCCAGCCGAAGATCCACAGGCCCAGGAAGGTCGACTCCAAGAAGAACGCCAGCAGGCCCTCAACGGCCAGCGGTGCACCGAACACGTCGCCCACGAACCGCGAGTAGTCCGACCAGTTCATGCCGAACTGGAACTCCTGCACGATGCCGGTGACGACGCCCATGGCGAAGTTGATCAGGAACAACTTGCCGAAGAACTTGGTGGCTTGGAGGTACTTGGCCTTGCCGGTGCGGACCCACGCGGTCTGCATGCCAGCCACCAGGAAAGAGGTGCCGATCGTGATCGGAACGAACAAGAAGTGGTACACGGTCGTGATCCCGAACTGCCACCGGGAAAGATCGAGCGCGTCCATCGCTACAAGATTCAGCCCATCCATAGACCTATGGTGACGTGACCCCCGCACGTCCGCCTTGGGATTTGGACCCTGCCGAGGGGGACCAACGTCCCAATTTTTCGGGACTAAAGTCCCAAAACCGCGTCAGAGGTTCGCCAAACACTGCACCAGTGCGTCATTGGCGACCGGATCTGCCACAGTGACGCGGATCCCGACCCCCAGGGAAGGCCCGGGCCACGATGCCCTCGGCGGACCCCATGACGGCATCGAGCACCGAACCTTGGCGGGCGGGCAAGGACCCCAGCGTAGACTGCGCCAACCCGTCCCCTAGGCGCCTAGGATCGCGCTTGTGACATTGCGAGCGCGGGCAAGACTTGCGCTGGTACTCGTCATGATCGCGTTCCTGCTGCTCGGCGGGTTGGTGCTGAGCACCGTGCGCGAGGCCGCGAACGTGCGCTACCAAACGACCCGCGTGCTGTATCCAGCCGGCGAACTCGTGTCGGAAGTCCAGTTGGCCAACACCGACATGGAGCGCGGAGTCTGGGGCTACGCGATCAGCGAGGACCCGGCCTTTCTGACGCCCTACGTCGCCGGACGGGCTCAGGCGCAGCAGGCCTCCGCACAGTTGTACGACCTCCTCGCGAAGGGCAGTCCGGAGTTGCTGCCGCTGCTGAACCAGGTGGCCGACGGTTGGCAGGAGTGGGTGGACACGGCCGCCACACCCTTGATCGCACAGGTGCAGGGCGGCCAGGCCAGTGCGGCCCGGGAGGCCATCGCCCTGGGCAGCGGGCGGCGGTCAGCCAGCCATGTGCGAGCCGATCTGACCCTGCTGGATCAGGCCCTTGACGCCAAAGTCGCCGAATCGGTCGACCAACTCGCGGCGATCAACCGACGCCTCTCGACGGCGCTGGTCGCCACCACCCTCGCGCTGTTGGTGATCACCGCCGGCGCCACGGTGGCCACCGTGCGGTGGGTGATCTGGCCGCTGGGCGACCTGGGCGAACAGATGCGCCGGATCGCGCGGGACAACGACACGACCTCCCCGTTGCGCCCCGGCGGCCCGCCGGAGATCGCCGACCTCGGCCGTGACTCCGAGCTCTTGCGCCAGCACCTGGTGAGGCAGATCGACACCGCCTTCGAGGCCACCGAGGGCCTCGCCCAGGAAGGTCCGGCGGTGGCCGCCCTCAGCGGTCTGCTGCGGGGCCCGACCACCCCGCGGGTGCCCGACTACGGGGTCGGTGTCGCCTCCTTGGCGGCGCAGGGCGCGCTGTCGGGGGACTGGTGGGACATCATCACCCTCACCGACGCGGAAGGCCAACGCCGCAGCGCGATCGAGGTGTGTGACATTTCCGGCCACAATGCCGCAGCGGGAGTGGTGGCCGCCCGTTTTAAGGGCGCCCTGCACGT
Source organism: Actinomycetota bacterium (assembly GCA_030837395.1). Classification (GTDB taxonomy): domain Bacteria; phylum Actinomycetota; class Actinomycetes; order S36-B12; family UBA10799; genus JACJWR01. The sequence continues at coordinate 11,470 of JAUPKO010000515.1, forward strand.
CGGGCTGCGCAACGGTGTGGCACCGGCGGCGGCGGTCGCGCAGGCAGCCGCCATCTTTGCCATGACACCGGAGAAGTTTGCCTCCTACGTGTTGGTGGCCCTCGATGTCGACACCCTGACGTACCTGAACGCGGGGCACAATCCGCCCCTGCTGATCCGGCGAAGCGGTGCTGTGGAGCGCCTTGCCGGCACCGGTCCGCTGGTGACCTCCATGCCTGGCGGGAGCTGGGCGAGCGCCACCACCTCGATGGCGGCCGGCGACGTGCTGGTGCTGTACACCGACGGCCTGGCGGAGGCGCGAGACAGCGAGGGCGACGAGGTGGGTGAGGCGCAAGTGATCACCTGGTGCCGCGCGCTGTGCGCCGAGAGTTCCACCGATGACGCCCGGGCGCGCTCGGGGTATATCGCCCACGGCCTGCTTGACCGCGCCCGCGAACGCACCGTCGACCTACGGCACGACGATGTCACCGTCATCGTCGCGGTCCGCCAGTAGTGCCGTCCCGAGCGGCTATCGGACCAACTCTGCCACCGCGGCTGCGAACAGTTCCGTGTGCAGGTCGACGTCGGCCGCACTGGTGACCGGGCACATCAGCGCCATGTTGTGGAACGGCGTGATCAGCACGTCACGATTGCTCAGATAGAGATGCAAGTACTCCTCGAGCTGGTCGTCGGCAGCGCCCGCAGCCTCGGTGCCGGTGCGGGGTGCGGGGGCAGCGAAGCGGTATTCGGCGCGGGCCCCGAGCTGGCTCACCGACCACGGGAGCTGGTGCTGCTCGATCACCGAGCGGGCCCCGGCGGCGAAGCGGTCGCCGAGTTCCAGCATCGTGGCGAAGGCCCCGTCCGTGAGCACCTCACCCAAGGTGGCCCGCATGGCGGCGCTGGTGAGGGCATTGCCGGCCAGGGTGCCGCCGACGCCGCCGACGTCCACGATGTCGGCCTCCTGATCGGCAAGGATCCGCTCGGCGAGTTCGGCGGTGATGCCGTAGGCACCCGAGGGCACGCCCCCGCCGATCGCCTTGCCGATGACGAAGATGTCCGGCCGAAGCCCCCAGGCTGTGGTGCAGCCGCCCGGGCCGGCGCTGATGGTGTGCGTCTCGTCGATCAGCAACAGCGTGCCGTAGGTGTCGCAGAGCCTGCGCAGACCGGCGAGGAAGCCGGGCTCGGGCAGGACGATGCCGATGTTGGTCAGAGCCGGCTCGGTGATCACCACCGCCACATCACCGTGGGCGAGCGCACGTTCGACGCTGGCCAGGTCGTTGAACTCGGCTGCTCGGGTGGTGGCCGAGACGGCCACTTGCGGTGCGACGTTACCGGGGCGATTCACGGTGGCGCCGTCGGCGTCCAGCACCGCGAACGTCTCATCGACGCTGCCGTGGTAGCCGTAGGCGAACGTCAGCACCTTCGGCCGGCCAGTCGCCAAGCGGGCCAGCCGCAGGGCCCATCGGTTGGCATCGGTGGCGCTGAGCGAGAACGACCACAGCGGCAGGCCGAACCGGCGGGTCAATTCGGCGCCCACCCACTCGGCGTCCGCCGTGGGCAGCATGGTGGTGATGCCGCCGAGGTCACCTGCGCGTCGGTTGAGGGCGGACACGGTCGGGGCGGGCGAGTGGCCGGCCATGGCTGCGGTGTCGCCCAGACTGAAGTCGATGTAGGTATGACCGTCGACATCGGTGATGCGGTTGCCGTGGGCCGAGTCCAGGTAGAGCGGGAAGCCGCCGGACCACTTGTTCATCCAGGTCATGGGCACCCGGCCGAAGAGGTGGTCGGCGTCGGCGTAGAGACTCCGGCTGACGGGGTTGCGGTCGGCGTGTGCTGCCTGCTCGCGCTGCACGAGTTCGGCCAGTCTGGCGCGGTCGATGCTGGTCATGTGGTGGTCAGCCTTCCGTGGGGACGATGGCGATGTTGAAGGCGACGTTGCCGGTGGATTGCACGATACGGAGCCACAGCGGGAGGTACATCTCCATGCCGCGCGCCGCCTCGACGCCGCCGAGGTCGAGGATCGACTGCCACCCCAAGTCTCGCAGTAGGCCCGTCACTGTCGCTTTAGCCTCGGCATCGTCACCGGCGACGAACATCGTGGTACCGCCCAGACCGAGGGCTGCCGGGTCGACCATGACTCCCGCGTTGAGGGTGTTGAGCGACTTGACGACCTTGGCCGCGGGAAACGCGCGTTGAATCTGCTCCGCGAGCGAGTCGGTGTTGCAGACCGACAGTCTGGGCGGGAAGCCGTCGCTGAAGTCGAGGGGATTCGCCGCATCCAGCAGGACCTTGCCGGCCAGGTTGGCCTCTCCGGCAGCCGTCAGGGCCGCTAGCGACGACTCGCCGTTGGTCGCATTGATCACCAGGTCGGCCACGGCGGCCGCCTCGGCGGAGGTCAGCAGCCGCACACCCGCGATGGTGGCCAGCCAATCGGCAAAGGTGGCCTC
>JAUPKO010000516.1 GCA_030837395.1 Actinomycetota bacterium
CTCGGACACCATCGCCCGGGCCATGGGTACCGCGGTGGGAGCGGCACTGGTGATCCCACTGGTCTTCGCCACCCAGAACGTCTACGCCGCGAACATCATCCTGGTGGCAGTTCTCGCGGTGACCACCTACATCGTCACCTCCGCCAACGAGGGGCTCTACATCATCGCGATCACGATCGAGACAGTGTTCACCCGGGCGGTGGTCGGCGAGGATCCGGTCGGTGTGGCCATCAGCAGGGTCACCGATGTTCTGCTCGGTTGCGCTCTGGCCGTCGTCCTGCTGCTGGTGGTGCCGCTGCGACACGGGCGCCGGCTTCGGCACGAGATCGCCAACTACGCCGATGCGACAGCTGACTGGGTAGAGTGCGTGGCCAGGCTCAGCGAGGGGCGGATCACCCCGAAGAAGGTCCGGCGTCGGCACCGGGCGATGGTCAGCACGCGGGCAACGGTGCAGCATGCGCTGGACGTGCGCCGACTCGAACCGCTCGGCCCTGGGCTACCCCCGTGGCTGGCGTATCACCTCTACACCTCGATCCACGATGCCAGCCGCGCCTGTGTCGCTGCCGAGATGACAATCCGGCATGGTGTGCCCACCACTGACGCCGCAGCTGCCTCGGCCCGCCGAACCGTGGCCAACCTGCGGTTCGTGGCCGTGACTCTGCATGGGACCGCGCCCCCCGGGCAACCCCCCGAGTCGGCCCCGCCCGAAGTCGCCGACTCCGTTGACGATGTCGCCCGCCTGCTGGGTATCGCGGAGCGCGAGTCCGCCGCCGCCGCCGATCTTGCCCTCTCCAGCCTGATGGAAAAGGCGCCCAGATGATCCGTCGGGCTGCAACACTCGTGGGGTGACCGAGAACTCCCCCGACCGTCGCGCCAAGCAGGCAGTGGTCTGGGGCCTCGTGCGCTCGGCGCTGCTGGGCCTCGGCGTCCTTGCCGTCTACTGGCTGCTGCCCATCGACTCCTTCGACAGCATCCTGACCATCGCCGTGATGGTGACGTTCTCCCTTGGCGTGTGGCTGTTCTACGTTGTCCGGGAGTTGGTCCGCCTGCGCAACTCGCCCTACCCGCTGGTACGACTCAGCGGAGCGCTGATCTCCACCATCATGCTGCTCGTGGTGCTCTTCGCCCAGGTCTTCCTCACCCTCGACCACGCCGAAACGGGCTCATTCAGCGAGCCGCTGACCAAGATGGCCGCCCTCTACTTCTCCATGACGGTGACCGCCACCGTCGGCTTCGGCGACATTGTGGCCAAGACCGACATTGCCCGCGCCATCGTCACCTTCCAAATGTTCGTCAACCTGGTGCTGCTCGCTGCAGCCCTGCGGGGGTTGATCACGGTGGCGCAGTCACATTCCAAGCGCGGGCTACTCGCACCACCGACGCAACCACCGGACGCTTCCACCTGATCGGTCCGAGGCCGGGTTAGCCTGGTGCAACCCGATCCAAGGAGACAATCCATGAAGGTTCGCATTGTGGGCGCCGTCGCCCTGCTTGCCGCTGTCAGCCTCGCCGGCTGCGGTTCCGATGCCGGTTCGTCCGTCGCCAGCGCGGCGCAGTCTGCCGCCGCCGGGGTGGCCTCCGCCGGCGCCAGCGCGGCGCAGTCCGCGGCAGCCGGTGTAGCGTCGTCCGCTGCCGCGGCGGCGTCATCCGCAGTGGCACAGGCCACCAGCGGCGTGTGCGAGTCGCTGGGCACCCTCAAGGGCACGATCGAGGGCCAGTCCGACGACGCCGCCACCGTCGGCGACGTGCGCGCCCTGGCCGAGCAGGCCAACCAGCAACTCGAGTCTTTCAAGGCCGAGGCGGGACCGGCGCAATCCGCCATCGTCAGCGCCCTGCAGGCTGCAGAGAACGCCCTGATCAGCCAACTCGAGGGTCAGCCGGACTCCACTCCCATGAGCGAAACCACCCCCGCGACGCAGGCTGCGGTGCAGGCGGTGCAGAACGCCTACTCGACGCTCAACCAGTCACTGGGCTGCACGGAGTAGCCCAGCGCCCGGGTCTCGGTCTAGGCCAGCCCACCGCAATCGGCGAGGAAGGTCCGGCAGCGTGCTGCCTCACCTTCCTCGCCGATTTCGTCGGCGGCGCGAGCCAACGCGGCCAGACACCGCAGAAAGCCCACATTGCCGGCGTGTGAGTAGGGCACGGGGCCGGCTCCGCGCCACCCATTGCGGCGCAGGGCATCCAGGCCGCGGTGATAACCCACGCGGGCATAGGCGTACGAGTCCAGGTCCCGCCCCTGCTCCCAGGCGAGTTCGGCCAGGAGGGACCACGCGAGGGATGACTCGGGGTGTCGACGAGCGATCACCACGGGATTCTCACCGTCCTCCAGCGCCGCCACCACCGCAGGCTCATCCGGCAGCAGGGTCGGCTCCGGGCCGTCGAGCAGGTTGTTGATGTCCATGCCGGTCACTTTAGGCCGCGGTGAGGATCCACGCCTCGTATGCCGTGACCAGCGCCATCACCAGTACCAACGAGCCGAAACCGATCCCCAATGACCGGCTTGACCACTTGTTGGACCAGCGCGCGGCGAGGAATGTCGTGATGACCGCGGCGAAAGCCACCACCGCCGAGGCCGTTGGATTGAATGCCTCCCCCACCCGTGGCACCAAGGCCGCCGCGGAGTTGATGACGATCACCAGCAGCGCGGTGGCGGTCGCCATCCGCACCGGCATCCCGAGCACGAGAGTGAGTGCCGGGACGATCAGGAAGCCGCCGCCGACGCCGAAGAAGCCCGTCACCAGTCCGACCGCGAAGGCCACCAGCACGATCGCCGGCCACGACTTGCGGGCGTGCTCGGCCTCGTCTCCGTCCGCGCCCTGCCGTAGCGCCTTGCGCAGCATGAGCCCGCCGGCCACGACCATCAGCAGGGCGAACGACCACAACTGCAGGGCGTCGTCCGTGCGCAGGGCCAGCCGGGATCCGGCCATCGCTCCCAGCACACCGAGGGCACCGAAGATCAGCCCCTCCCGCCACGCGACCCGGCCCACCTTGGCGTGCGGGATGATGCCGCCGATCGCCGCTGCGGCCACCACCACCAGGGAGGTCGTGGCCGCTTCGTCGGGAGGAACCCCGACAATCAGCAACAGCGGTACCGCGAGGATTCCGCCGCCACCGCCGAACAGCCCCAGGGCGAGCCCCAGGATGACACCGACGGCGATGAACGCGAGGGCGGTCACAGGGTCACGGGAATCTCAGCCGGGCTGGGCGGGGTCAGTCGGAGTAGGCCGCGCCGAGGGTCGCGGCATGGCCGTCGACCACGATCGGAAGGCCGGCCTTCTCGGCATTGGCGAAGTCGTCGTCGACAATCACCACGGGTACCCCGGCGCGGGCGAGCAGCGACCCTGCCACGGCGGCGCGGAAGCCACTGCCGCAGGAGACCCACACAGTGGTGTCGGCGCCGGCGTGGGCGGCTGCTTGGGACCAGGCCACAACATCGCCGATCCGACCGGGCAACTCGTGCAGCGGCACGTGCCTGGCGCCGGCGACATGGCCGTCGCGCCATTCGGTCAGGCGTCGGGCGTCCATCACGATGAGGTTGGGGTCGGCGGCCAGTGCCGCCGCCAAGCCCACGAAGTCCTCCCGACGGATGCTTCCAAGGTCGGCAGTTGAGCGGGCCCAACTGCCGGGGTCGCCGACGTTCTGCCCGGCCGGCCGGTCGATGCCGATACGTACCATGGCCCGTTGGAATTCGGTGATCTGATCCTGGCTGGCCCCGAGCAGGGTGATGGGGGTGCCCCAGGGGATGAGCCACCCGAGGTAGGTGATCGCATTGCCGTCGGCGTCGAAGCTCAGCGACCCCTTGAGGTGCTCGGCGGCCCACACCTTGCGCGAGCGCAGGTCCACGACCCACTCCCCTGCTTCGATCCGCGCCCGCAGCACGTCTGGATCGGCGTGCTCCGCCGGGGTGAGGTCGATGGCACGGGCGCCCGCCTCGTTGGCCGGGCCCATGTGCTTGTAGTAGGCCGGGAAAGCGTCCAGGCCGGCAATCAACTCAGTGACGAATTCATCCTCGTCGAGCAGGGCGGCCGGGTTGGTGGCCGCCTGCAGCCCGATGGTCGACTCCAGGCCGACTGTGGCGGTGGCGCTGCAGAACGATCCGAACCCGTGGGTCGGGAACACCGCAGCGTCGGCGTCGAGTTCGGTCACGAGGCGACGCACGGAACGCCATTGGTCGTGGGCCAGGCCCTTGGTCGCCGCCGCCGAGATCAGGTCCGGTCGGCCGACGCTGCCATACAGCAGGGATCCGCCGGTGAAGACCGCGATGTTGCGACCGTCGACGTCCAAGGCGTAGGACACGTGGTGCGGGGTGTGCCCTGGTGTGTGCACCACACGCCAGTGCATGGCGCCGGCGTCGAACTCGTCGCCGTCACCCATGATCGCGGCGTCGAACGCGTAGTCATGGCCACGCGGCACGACGTAGGTGGCGCCGGTGAGCCGAGCGAGTTCGAGCCCGCCGGACACATAGTCGTTGTGCACGTGGGTCTCGACCACGTGGCTGACCCCCCAGTCACGCCGCTGCAGCACCGCCAGTACGCGCTCGATGTCGCGTTGCGGGTCGACCACCACGGCCACGCCGTCGAGGCCGACGATGTAGGAGCGGTCGCCGAGGTCGGGGGTGTCGAGGACCTCGATCACCGGGGTCCTCGTGGTGAGTTGGGTGGTCATCGCTGGGGTGCTCCTTCTGCTTCCATGCCGGTGACGACGGGGTGGCCGGCGCGCTGCCACGCCACGATTCCGCCGTCGACGTTGATCGCGGTGATGCCCTGCCGCTCAAGCCACATGACAACTTGGCCGGACCGATTGCCGGTGCGGCAGATCACGTAGGCGGCCGGTTGCCCGCGGAACTCGTCCACTTTCAGCGGCACCAACGACATCGGCACCCACACGGAGCCGGCGACATGGCCGTCGGTGTACTCGAACTGCTCACGCACGTCGATGACGCGGGCCTCCCCGGCCGCCATCGCGGCTTCCAGGTCGGCGATCGATGCTTGGGCGATCATGGGCTGACGAACTCCTCTGCGGGGGCTGACTAGTAGACCAAACTATACCCCAGGGGGTATTACTAGCGCCAGTCCGATCGCTTGTGCGCAACGGCTGACACAGCCGCGGGTTCGCGCCATACTCCGTTGCGTGCACATGTCTACGCAGGATGCCCTCTGGCTCACCATGGACCGCCCCAACAACCTCATGGTGATCGACAGCCTCATGTGGTTCAGCTCCGAACTCGACCCCGACCGCGTGCGTTCGGTGATCACCGAACGATTGGTGGACAGGTTCGCGGTTTTCAGCGCCCGCCCGGTCCAGGTCGACGGCGACTGGCGGTGGGAGGCGGACACCGAATTCGACCTCGACAATCACCTGCGGACCGCACAACTGCCCGCGCCGGGCGGGTTCGACGAGTTGCGGGACTGGGTCGGCAGCCAGCGCAGCATCGCCTTCGACCGCGCCCACCCCCTGTGGACCGCAACCATAGTCACCGGCTTCCACCCCGAGGCCGATGTGCAAGGCAGCGCCATGATGCTGCGCACCCACCACTCGCTGGCCGATGGCGTGCGCCTGACCCAAGTGATGTTCAGCATGTGCGATGTCGAGGGTGACCCGGTGCCGGTCGGCAAGACCCTGCGTCGCAGTACGACTCCGGTGGCGATCGCCACCTCGACGTTCAAGCAGGTGTCATCGTCGGCCGTCGACGTTGCCGGCTCCAGTGCGCGCACGGCAGCCCGAGCGGCCACCGCACCCGTCAAGGGGATGGCTCGGCTGATGGCGGATCCGTACTCGGTGATGGGGGTTCCGGCGACGCTGCGCGAAGCTGCCGACCGCGCCGCCGCCCTGGTGCGCAACCCGGCCCGGCTGACCGATGTGACGTCCCTGTTCAGCTCCGAGGACAACCGCCCCGTCAACGACGTGTCCAGCACGGCCAAGCTGCTGCTCGCCTCGCCCAGCGTGACGACGGTATGGAGTGGCGAGCCGGGCGTGGCCAAGGGTGTCGGCTGGGCGCCGGACCTGTCGCTACCAGCGGTCAAGGCGATCGGCCGGGCGACGGGCACCACCGTTAACGATGTGCTGCTCGGGGCCGTCTCCGGCGCCCTCACCCGCTACTTGCGCGGTCACGGCGACGACGCCATCGACGAAGTCATGTGGATGGTGCCGGTCAGCATCCGCCCGTTCGATCCGGCGGAGACCGACGAGCTCGGCAACCACTTCGCCCTGGTCGCACTGCGGATGCCGCTGGGCATCGCCGACATCAGCGAACGCCTCGCCGAGATTCACCGCCGGATGGACCGGATCAAGTCCAGCGACGAGCCGCTGATCACGTTCAGCGTGCAGTGGGCGATCTCCGGCGCGCCGCGGCCGGTGGCCAAGGGCCTGACCAACTACTTCGCCAACAAGGCCGTCGGGGTGCTGACCAACGTGCCGGGGCCGCGCGGGCCGATCGGCTTCGCCGGCACCACGGTCGCGGGCACGATGGCATGGGCACCGTGCTCGGGCGATCAGGTGATGACGATCTGCATTTTCAGCTACAACGGTCGGGTGTCGGTCGGGTTTGGCACTGACGCCACACTGATCCCGGACGCGGACCGCCTCGGCGACCTGTTCCACGAAGAATTTGACGAGATGTGCGCGGCCTTCCCCACGTCGTAGTGGGGCCGACGAGAGTCGAACTCGCACTGGCACGGACCTAAACCGTGTGCCTCTGCCAATTGGGCTACGGCCCCGACGCGCCAGTCTACGGGTCGCGCCGGTCGGCCAGGCACAGTGCCAGCCGCCTGAAGGCCCGGCCCCGATGACTGATCGCGTCCTTCTCGGCGCCGGTCATCTCGGCGGTGGTGCGGTCATGGCCGTCGGGCACGAAGATCGGGTCGTAGCCAAAGCCGTTGGCACCGCGCGGCTCCCCGAGCAGACTCCCCTCCAGGCTGCCCACCACCACCGTCGTGCCCTGCTCCGGACACGTGAACGCGGCCGCGCACTTGAACTGCGCCCCGCGCCGCTCGGCAGGCACATCCGTCAACTGGTCAATAACCAGGCGTAGGTTGCTGGCATCGTCGGCGGCGGGGCCCGACCAGCGTGCCGACAGCACACCCGGCATGCCGTTGAGCGCGTCGACGCACAGGCCGCTGTCGTCCGCCAGCGCGGGTAACGACGTCGCCAGCGCAACCGCCTCGGATTTGAGTCGCGCGTTCTCCTCGAAGGTGGCGCCGGTCTCCGGCACCTCGGGAACAACGACACCCAACCGCTGCTCAGCCTCGTCGATATCGATCAACTCGATGTCCAGCTCTGCCTCGGCCAAGATGCGTCGCAGTTCGACGAGCTTGTGGGCGTTGCGGGTGGCCAACACCGCGACCTCGCGACCCTCCGAGGTCATCGGGCCACCGCCGAGGTGCCGTCGAGCATGGTGCCGTGTGCGGCCACCGGGCTGGCCAGGGCAACCCGCTGAAGTTCGGTCAACTCGGCGCAACCGGTCGCGGCCAAAGCGAGCAGGGCGTCGAGCTCCTCACGGGTGTAGGGCTCCTCCTCTGCCGTCCCTTGCACCTCGATGAAACGCCCGTCACCGGTCATGACCACGTTCATGTCGGTGCCCGCCGCCACGTCGTCGTCATAGTGCAAGTCCAGGCGCACCTCGCCGTCGACGATTCCCACGCTCACAGCACACACCGAATCCTTCAATCCCGCACCTTTGACCCACCCGGAGGACCGGCCGAACTCGATGGCGTCGTACAGCGCGAGGTAGGCGCCGGTAATCGCCGCCGTGCGGGTGCCGCCATCGGCCTGCAGTACGTCGCAGTCCACCACGATGGTGTTCTCCCCCAGGCCCTTGAAGTCGACCACCGCCCGCAACGACCGCCCGACCAACCGGGAAATCTCCTGTGTGCGCCCGCCCGGCCGACCCTTGACCGACTCCCGGGTGTCCCGGCGGGTGGCGGCACGCGGCAGCATCGCGTACTCGCCGGTGACCCACCCCAGTCCGGACTCCTTGCGCCAGCGCGGCACACCAGGCGTCAGCGAGGCAGCGCACAACACCCGGGTGCGGCCGAACTCCACCAGGCACGAACCCTCGGCCTCATCGAGCCACCCCCGCGAGAAGCGAACGGGACGGAGGTCATCGGCTGCTCGGCCGTCGCTTCGGGTCATGCCCGGGAGTTTACCGACCGGCGGCCGTCAGCGACCGCTGCAACACCTCCGGCCAAGGAGTGGGCGCCAGCCCGAGGTCCGCGCGGGTAGCCGAGTCGTCGCTGATGAACGGCGCCTGCACCTGGTAGGCGAGCTCGGGCAGCTGGGCCACCGTCTTGTTGAACAGGCCGACCAGTTTGAGCTGCCACATGGGCAGCGGAACGACCGTCGGGATTGGCTTGCCCGCCATCGCGGCCAGTTCCGTCAAGGCCTGCCGTTGGGAGTCGTCGGAGGCAACCAGCGCGTGCCACGGTTTGCCCCAGGCTTCGGGCGCATCGGCCACCGCCACCAGGGTGCGGGCCATGTCGCCGGTGTACGTCCAGGAGTGCGGGACGTCCGGGTCACCCAGAACGCGCAGCTTCTTGCCGGCCAGCAGGGCCGGGAGTTGGCGGTCGATCTGGGACTGTTCGCCAGCCACCACGTAGTCGGCACCGCGCACCTCGACGGCCCGCAGCCGCCCGGCTTCGTGGGCGGCAAGGGCATCCCGCCACATCTTCGCCCGCACGAGGCCTTTGCTGGTTGTGGTGTTCAGCGGCATATCCGGCGTCATCGGGCGGTCGACCGGGCCGTAGCCGTAGAGGTTCGAGGCGATGGCGAGCAGGGCGCCGGTGCGCTCGGCTGCGGTCAGCATCGAGGCAGCCAGAGGCGGCCAATCCGTCACCCACTGGTGGTAGGCCGGGTTGGCGCAGTTGAAAATCGCCGCAGCACCTTCGGCCAGTTGGGTCAGCGCATCCGCATCGACGGCGTCCAGGGCGACGTTGCGGGCGCCGTCCGGTCCCCGGCCGCTGCGGGTGACCACGACGACCTCATCGCCGCGTCGCAGCAATTGGTCGGCAACTCCGGTGCCGATGGGCCCAGCTCCGACGATCACGTAGGCGTTCACTCTGCACTCTCCTTTGGTTCGGCCGAGACTCGACCTGACTACTGCTCCCTTATGTGAGCAGCGCTCTCTCTTTGAGTAGATCACACCCGAGGGGGCATTGCAAGAGCGGCGCTCTTGACAAAGGCCACTGCTCGCAAAACCTCCACCCGTCAGGCATGATTGGTGGGTGACCACACGTGACGACAGCGGCCGCGCGGCACTTGCCGCGGGCACCCAGCCGATGGCGAAGGCTGCGACCGCCCGCGAACGAGCCCGTGCCGAGATCACCGCGGAACTGCTGAACGCGGCACGCGATCAGCTCGCCGAGGTGGGTGCCGGGTCCCTGTCACTGCGCGCGATCGCCCGCGAGGTCGGCATGGCCTCATCGGCCATCTACCGCTACTTCCCCAGTCGTGACGACCTACTCACCCGCCTCATCATTGAGGCCTACGATGATGTCGGCCTGGTGGCTGAGTCCGCGCAAGTCACAACGTCGGACCAACCGCCCGCCGAACAATTCCGGGCCGTGTGGCACGCGGTGCGCCGGTGGGCGGTGGCGCATCCGCACCAGTACGCGCTGATCTTCGGCTCGCCCGTCCCTGGGTATTCCGCGCCGACCGACACCATCGCGCCCGCGACGCGACTGCCGGAGGTGTTGTTGCGAATCCTGGCCGAAGCAGCGCCCCCTGGCAACGGTGACCCGGAAAGCATCGGGCCAAGGCTGTCAACACCAGTGCTGGCCGGCGTGTCACAGGCCCTCGCTCCCATCCGCGCGACCCTGCCGATGGTGATGGGCGATGCCCTCCTGCTTGCCGCGATCACCAGCTGGACTGCGCTGCTGGGGGCAATCTCATTTGAGATCTTCGGTCACACTTACAATGTCGTCGACGAGGCCCCCGGCCCACGCGAGGACTTCTTCGGGGCCCAGATCCAGCTGATGACGCACCTCCTTGGCCTGCCCTAGCCACAACCCTCGGTGGCTGCATTGGTCCGTGTGGCCTAACGCACCTATCGACGCGGCCAGCAGCGGCCGAGTAGCGTGGCACGAGTCACTGACTGCGGGGCGAGACGAGGCGGAACCATGCGCAACAAGTTCGCGGCAGTCGCAATAGCGGCGTTTGCCTCCTCGGTCTTGAGTGCCTCCGCGCTGGTCGGAAACCCCGCGTCGGCCGCCGGGCCGGTCGTTCTAACCTGGAACGTGGCCAAGGATTGGAACAGCGGCTTCGAGGTGGCTGCCACCCTCACGAATTCCACCGGAGCGAAGATCAGCCCGTGGTCGGTCAAGGTCATGTGGCCCCACAGCGTCTCATCTGTGTGGGACGCCACGGCGAAGCCCTCCACCGGCGCGACCACCTTCACTGCACCGTCCTACGCAAAGACGGTGGCCAACGGCTCGACGGCCTCGTTCGGCCTGGTGGCAAAGAGCACCCGAGTTGGCGCACGAACGCCCACATCGTGCACGATCGCGGGCTACACCTGCGTGATCGCGGGCGCCCCGACACCGACACCAACCCCCACGCCGACCCCGACCGCCACAGCCACACCCACACCGACGCCCAGTCCCACCGGCACCACGACGCCCGGTATCGCGCTCGGCTTGGCCGTATCGCCGTGGAACGGCGGCGCCACGATCAATGCAACCGTGACCAACACTTCGACCGCACCCATCACCACCTGGCGGGTGGACATCCCCTGGCAACTCACACCGTCTTCGGTGTGGAGCGGGATCAACGCGTCGACGCCCGGACACCTGATCGTGTCGAACGAGGTATGGAACGGCAAACTCGCTCCGGGAGCCTCCACCAGTTTCGGCTTGTCCGCCAACTACGCAACGACACCGCCCACCCCCACTACCTGTACGGCCACCACCTCGGTCGGGCCAGCCGCCTGCCGGGTCAGCCTGACGTCGCCAAGTGCCTCGCCGACTGCCAGCGCCACCCCCACCGCCACACCGACGCCCACTCCCACCGTGACCGCGCCGCCCGCCGTCCCACTCCCCACCGACTTCAAGGTTGCCCCGTACGTCGACATGGTCAATTGGCCCACACCGAACCTCGCCGCGGCGCGCGCGGGCAGCGGCGTGAGCACGTACACGCTCGCCTTCTTCACCTCGGCCGGTGGCTGCACGCCGGCGTGGGGCGGACTGCCCTCGATGGGTCTGAACTCCACTGGCAGCCAGCTCGACGCGATGAAGGCGAGCATCGCCGGGCTCCGCTCGGCAGGGGGTGATGTGATCATGAGTTTCGGCGGCGCTGCCGGCTCCGAACTTGCTCTGACCTGCACCGACGCCACGGCACTGAAGAACGCGTACGCGGCGGTCATCACCAAGTACAACCTCACCCGCATCGACTTCGACATCGAGGGCAGCGCCCAAACAGACCGCGCGGCCAACGTCCGCCGAGGTCAGGCGATCGCCGCTCTGCAGGCACAGGCGGCAGCGGCCGGGCGACAACTCATCGTCAGTTTCACCCTGCCGGTGATGCCCAGCGGGCTAGTGGCGGACGGCCTCAATACGCTCAACGACACCCTCGCCGGCGGTGGCCGCGTCGATCTGGTGAACGTCATGGCGATGGACTATGGCGGCGCGAACAGCGCCATGGGCAAGTCCGCGATCGACGCGGGCACCAACACGGCCAAACAACTGACCAAGGTGTTCCCTGGCATGACCGACGCCCAACGGCTCACCCGCGTGGGCGTGACCCCCATGATCGGTGAGAATGACGTCCCGAATGAGACCTTCACCGCCAGCGACGCATCGATGGTCGGCACCTGGGCCCGCGCCAACAACGTCGGCCTGATCGCCTGGTGGTCAGTAGCACGCGACAAGCCGTGTGCGAATAACGCAAAGGTCCTCGACAACAACTGCTCCGGGACGGCCAACACCGCCTGGTCCTACGCCAAGGCCTTTACCGTCGGCTGAGCCCCGTCGCGAAGTGGGCTACCTGCTCGACCGCGTGTAGTGCGCAGTCGGACTCTCGGCGATGTCACGATCCTCGACGCGCCGCGACGGCGACCATGTCATGGCCAGGACCCCCGCGAGGAACAGGCCGAACACCACCCACCGGGATGCGGTGTCACCCTCGCCCGCTGGACCACGAGTGCCCACAGCGAGTCCGGCTACGAGTAGCGCGACACCGAAGACCACAGCGAGGGGGCGCTGCAACTTCGGCCCTATTCGTTGCTTTTTGTTCATCTCAAGTTCACGCATGGGGGACATCGTGCCCTACGGGCACCAGCATCCCGCAACCGCACACGCGGAATTGTCTGCGGACCGAGCCTTGCCACGCAGCTCACGGCACGCAACGATGACCTCATGCCATCCGCCGGTCGCCCGCTATCCGAATGAAAGCCAAGGACGAGCGGTTGCGTCAGCGCATCCTCGATGCCGCCGCCGACACTTTCGCGCTCCACGGCTACAGCGGCACCAAGGTGAGCATGGTGGCGCGCGCTGCGGGGACTTCGGCGGCAACTGTGCGCCGTTTGACCGGCGGTCGATCGGACCTCTTCCAAGCCGTGATGGCGCAGCGTGTGTCCTCCAGCGTGGCTGAACGGATAGCCGCCGCGGCAGAGGATCCCGCCGCCGTGCCTCCGTTGGCGGTCATTCTGGCGGCGGCCCAGGAGGTCTTCGTCGAGCCGGCCGCCAGCTGGGACATCCTCGAACTCGAAGCGCTCACCCGAGCGCACGTCAACGGTGAGTTGCGCGACATTGAGGCCTCGCGCATCCACCGCCGATGGCACAACACGATGGTGCTGATCCAACAGGTACGGACCAACGGCGGACTCGACGTCGACGTCTCTGACAAGGCGACGGCCCACCTGCTGCTGGCGATGTCGGTGGGGCTCTCGATGCTCGATCCGGTTCTGACGGACGAACGGCCGACCGTCGGACAGTGGAATGCCCTCATGGCTCGGGTCGGGACGTCGATGTCGCCGCCTGAATTCCTGCTCGACCCGGACCACGAGGCGCGCGCCCGCTGGCGCGTCCGGGTGGACGTGCCTGACCGACCCGGCGGGGTGGCCCGACTCATCCGTGCGGTGAGTGCGCTGCATGTCTATGCCGTCGGGGTGTACGTCATCGGCACCCATGGTGGTTATCGCACTGTCGACCTCGCCATCACCGCACCGGAGCACGTCGCCGGTGACGCGATTTGTGCCATGGCACGCTCGGTCGGACGCGAGGTCTACGTCCGGCCGGGGTCGGCCGACGACGCGATCGACCTGCCCACGCGCGTGCTCGACGTGGCGACGAATCTGGTCGGCGATCCCTCATGGGCCCCGTTGGCGGCAGCGATGCTGGTGGAGGCCGACGAGGTCACCGTGGTCTCGGCCACCCAGGGCAGCGATGACAGTCCGGACACCATGCGGCTGCAATGGACCGCCGACCAGCATGTCGTGCTGCGCCGCGCGTGGGCTCCCTTCGCCCGTGCCGAGCGCAGCCGGGCGTCGGCCCTGCTGCGGCTATCGGCCGCGCTTGCCGAATCCCTCGATGTCGGCAGCATGTGGATCTTCGACGGCGACGTCAGGGGCCAGCATCTGCGCATCAGACTTGCCCAGCCGGGTGATGCTGAGGCCGTGGCGCGACTACACGATCGTTGCTCGGACCAGAGCAAACACCAGCGCTACTTCGCCGTGGTCCGGTGGCCGGACCTGCAGCTTCGACGTCTCGCCGGCGGTCACCGCGGAGCCTCGTTGGTGGTACTCGACGCCGACGACACCATCGTGGGTTTGGGCAATGTCTTCCCCAACGAACCAGGCGACCCCCACACAGCCGAGATCGCGATGATCGTTGAAGACGCCCAGCAGGGCCGGGGAGTGGGCGCCCTGCTGTTGAGCCACATGATCGACATGGCACGGCTGATGGGTTTCGACGAACTCATCGCCAGCGTGCTGGCCGACAATCGGGGCATGCTGCATCTGCTCGAGAAGTCGGGCTTGGACTGGACCTCCCACGTCGCCGATGGGGTGCGCACCATGACGGCACCCCTGCCACGCTGAGCCGCTGGCAGTCAGCACCTACCTTCCCGGCTAGGCGGTGAGCCGAACCGAAGCCTCCGGCGTGAACACCTGGAAGGCGATGCTCTCCTCCAAGTACAGGCGCACGTCATCACCGTCAGTGCCCGCGTACCCGATGCTGAAGTCCTGGCCCAGGCTCAGATCGAAGTCGCCGCCACGGGCGCTCATCACCACACCCCCCGTCAGGGCCGGTGCCCAGACCACGTCACCGCCCAGCACCGAACGCAGATGCGCCATCACCGGGTACCCGCCGTGTTCGGTGGTCTCGGCGGCTCCGGTGTACTCGGCATCACCGAGCGCCAGAGCGTAGGGACCGTCGATCCCGACACCACGCAGCACCTCTACCGCACGGGCCACCGCAATCGGGTAGGCCGCGTACGTCGCCGGCAATGCGATCGCCTCATGAGGCGAGTACGCGATGATCCCTTCGGCGGCGCCGGCGACGCCTTGGAAGATCACCGAGTCTTCGGCCCAAGCCGCCTGCCGTGCGGCGCGGATCACCGGGTCGGTGTCGACCGACAGGTTGCCACGGTCGGCGAGGTCCAGGTTTGCCAGCGACATCGTGAAGGGCGTGCGCACCTCGACCATGGGCACCGGCTGCCTGACTCCGAGGGTCGAGGCAGCGACCGCATCGTCGGCAATCAACTGGACCACGCCGGTGCGCACCGAATCAACGTCCCACCCCAGCGGACCGTGCACGTCCACGAGGCGCCGTCCCGACAGGTACAGCTTCAGTGACCGGGTGGCCTCCTCATCGACCTGCACCCAGGCAGCGTCGGTGACCGGGGACAGGCTTCGGCGCAGATGGTTCATTGCCACTCCTCAACTGGTGCGGTCGATCGCAGATCGCCGATGGTCAGGCTACCCTCGCCCGGCCCGCCGCCGCTCGCAGTCAGGCCTTGCGCGAGGGCGAGCGGATTGGGCGTCGGCGGCGCCACAAGGTGCAAGGTGTTGCGGTCGGTGTGGTCGAACACCGCGGACCGGTCCGGCATCCGCATGCGGGTGTTCTGCTGGTAACTCCAGGTGCCGTCGGGGTTCGCCGTGACGGTCATGCGGAAATCGGTCGTGGTGAAGTTGTCGTCCAGGAACGGGTTCGACGCGATGCCGTACGTGGTGGCGCCGCGGGTTGCGGTGACCTCGAAAGCGGTGGCGTCGGCATCGCACCGGCCCGCGGCGAGCGCCACCTGCCCGCGGGGAATCGCTAGCGTCAACACCACCGTGTGCGTGGCCGGCTCCCACAACCAATAGCCGACCTGGTCATGGAACATGGCCACTTCACCGGGGCGCACGATATGCGTGTGGTAGCGCAAGCCGTAGAACAATTGCGGGCCGTTGGTCTGAAAGTCGATCGGCTGGGCGTCGTAGCGCTCCAGGAAGGTGTCGCGTTCGGTGCCGTCCTCCACCGGGTGCTGATCTGCGCCCTTGCGGCCCTCCCATACCCCCGCCAACGCCCGCAGTGGCCCGAGATTGGCCAGCGTGTCCGGCTCGCCGTCGGGTTCGGTGTAGATATCAACTGGAGCCTCGGTCACTGCGTCAGCCTAGCGGGCGCCATCGGGCAATGAGCACCCCCGCGCGGAGGGGACGGCACCACCGTCACAGCGCGAGCAGACCCTCCACCAGCACCACCGCCCCCAGCCCTGTGAACATCACGGCCATGGCCGCCGCATGGTTGCCCAGCAACTGATCACGCACCTTCGCCAGTCGCCCGTTGAAACCCTCGCCCACTATGAGATGCCCGAGCATCGGCAGCACCACCGTCGCCGACGCCACCACGACGAACAACGCCACCGCTCCGTCCCCCAGGCCACCGACAGCTTCACCACCGGCGGCCGCCGCCGAACCAATCGTGGCGCCCGCCGCGGTGGCCACCAGCAGCACCTTCGCCGTCGCCTGCCACTCGTGGCCCGCGGCCAACACGACGCCGCCACGCAAGCCGATCACGAGTGCCACCACCACACTCGCCGTCGTCACCAACAACAGCCCCGCCACCCAAGCCGTGACGTAAGCGGCGCTGCTCGCACCCGCCCGGGGGCCGAGCACCACCATGACCGCCGGGATCAAATGGATCGGCGACAGGGCGATCAGCACCGCCAACGGCAGCAGACTCCACGACAACTCACCGGCCACCCGGCAAGCATGCTCCGATAGTGGCGTCACCACCACACTGTTCAGCTCCAGCGCGGGAAACTCACGCGATGATGAACCGATCCGAACCCCTCACTGACAGTGCCGGACTCTCGCCAGTGATCGGCGAGGGTGTCACTGCCCCGGCGGCGCTTTGCCCGGTGCGGCAGCTTCGGCGAGGGCGGCGAACGTGGCCCGACTCGAATTGTTGATCGCGTCGCCGTCCGCGAAGGCGTCCGGCAGGTAGGTCATCGAGACCGACACCGCCAACTTGTCCGCGGGCAGGTAGCCGGTGCTCGCAGCTGCCCCGGCGAAACTCTTGGTCTGGGTGATCCAAGGGCCGAGCAGAATCACGCCGAGCCCATACGAGGCCGCCGCCGTGTTGGGTCGGCAGGACGAACAGACCCCGGTCGGGTCCTTGGCCCCGAAGCCCACCAAGTTGGGCGCGGTCTGCGCCGCATACATCTGCGGTGACACCTGCGAACCGGAGCCGACGATCTGTATCGACGTCGTCATGTCGTAGATGTCGGTTGTCTGCACCGCCCCATTCGCCGTTGTCCACGAGGGGTTCCAGAAGGTTCCTTCCTCGTACAGCGCCTGTCGTGGCTCCACCTTGAAGTAGTCGGCACGCTCAGATGTGAATGAATGCTGCACCGGCTCGGGGATCGCCGGGGTGTCGGCGTTACTACCGGTGGCCGTGAGGTTCATCGGGCCGATGATGTACTCGTCCATCACCTCGGCCATCGGCTTGCCGGTGACCTTCTCCAGCACCTGCCCGAGGATCACGTAGTTGGTGTGGCTGTAGCCCCAGTTGGTCCCTGGTGCGAATTGTTCGGGGCCGTTGAAGCCAATGGCGAGCAATTCGTCGTTGGTCCATTGCCGGTAGGGGTCTTCGTTGAGGCTGTCGCCCAGTTCCGGTTGGTAGACGTAGTCGGCGTACCCGGAGGTCATGTTCAACAGGTTCTTGATGGTGATCTGGTCAGCTCGAGGGTAATCCGGGAACCACGTGGCCAGCGGATCGTCGAGGGACACCTTCTCGGCGTCGACGAGTTGGGCGAACGTTTGACCGATGTAGGTGAACGCCCTCGCCCCGGTGCGAAAGTGCATCGCGGGGGTTGCCGGGACGCCGGTCATGGACTCGCCCAGGGCGCCGGTGTAGACGTCCTGGCCGTCGACGGTGATGCGCATGATCAGTGACTTCAGCTTGTACGTCTGCATTGCCTGGCGCGCGGCCTGTTCGATGCGGGACGTGGTCTGGGCATCGGCGTTGCCGCTCGCGCCAGACGTGCTCGCCCTCACGGCGGTCCGGCCATCCTCGGCCGACGTGCCGCCACTACACCCCGCCACAAGCGCCGCGGCGGACGCCAGGGTGACAGCTCCCAGCCAACGCGCTGCTGAAGCGGTGTGTGGTCGGCGGGCTGCGCGCATCGGGATCCTCCAGCTTCGACTCGCCGCGGTCGCGACCACCCGAGAGTACGTGGTCCGGCGCGGGTTGTTAGCCGAGCAGGTCGTAGTCCCCGGACGGCTGGGCCTGCGCGGAGATCGGCACAGGGTCGCGGCGACCGCCGCGTTGGGCGCCGGCGCCGGCGACGACGACCAGACAGATGCCGACGACCTGACCGCTGGAGGGGACCTGCTGCAGCACGAGCAAGCCCAGTACGGCAGCGATCGCGGGCTCAGCCGCCATGAGCGTGCCGAAGGCCGAGTGCGTCATCCGTCGAAGAGCAAGCATCTCCAAGGCGTAGGGCAACACCGGCAACAACACGGCCAAGCCAACCGCCGCGACCAGCAACCCCACGGTGAGGTGACCGGCCGCCTGCGGGACACCCAGGAAAGCCGCCGTGATGGCAGCGATCGGCACGGTCAGCGACAATCCGCTGATCCCGGCGAAGCGGTCCCCAACCTGTTGCGTGAGCAGGATGTAGATGCCCCAGCCGGCCGCGCCGATGGCGGCGAATCCGACCCCGACAGCATCGAACTCGCCCTGCCACGGCTCCGTGAGCAGCACCACGCCGACGAGGGCCAACAGTGGCCACGCCAACGCCCGGCGGCTGCTGCTGCGCACGGCCGCGACCGTCAACGGGCCGAGGAAGTCGATCGCCACCGCCGTACCCAACGGAATGCGCTCGATGGCCGCGAGGAACGCCATGGTGGCGAGCCCAGTGGTGATCCCCAACCCCAGCAGCGCCGGCAGGTCCGCTCGACGCACCTGGCGCAACGGCGGCCGCGTGATCACCATGAAGATGAGCGCACCCATCGTCAGACGCAACCACGCCGTGCCCGCAGGACCGATCGCCGCGATCATCGGCACTGACAGCGCGGAGCCGAGTTGCACGGACGACATCGATCCGACCGCCAACGCCCACGGCGGCACTGCCGAGCCGATCGCTGCGGGCGACCTCATGGGTGCGCTGACTGCGTCGGACCCCCGGCGTCGGCATTGATCAAGCGGCGGGCGGTGCGGACATCGGCGCCGAATCGTGCAACGTTCGCGGCGAGCACATCGGTCGCAGCGCGCAGGGCGTCGTCAGCCATCGGCACGAGCGCGTCGAGGATGAACAGGGCACTGGTGGTGTCGTCGCGCAACTGGGTGCGCCGGCCCTGGCGCCAGTTCCACCGGCGGCACGTCACCCCGCCGTCGTCGCACCACACGACCTCCCCGGGTTCGGGAAACTCTACGACGTCCACCCCCGAGGCGGCAGTGTCGAACGGCTCGGCACCAGTGGCGCGCAGCAGTCGCGGCGGGCCGACGTACCGGGTG
Organism: Actinomycetota bacterium; assembly: GCA_030837395.1. Lineage (GTDB taxonomy): Bacteria > Actinomycetota > Actinomycetes > S36-B12 > UBA10799 > JACJWR01. The sequence continues at coordinate 18,930 of JAUPKO010000516.1, forward strand.
AGGTCCTCACCGCCGATCGGCACGGTGCGCAGGATCGACACGGCGTTGTAGAGGTCGGTGAGGCGGTTGATCCGGGGCAGACCGCCGGGGCACGGCGCAGCAGCATGACGCGGTAGTCCGGCCGCAACTCGAACACGGCCTCGTCGACTCCGGCGCCGTGGAGGAACCGCTGCAGGTCAATCCGCTCACTCATGTCGTGCCTCCACGTTGGTCGTCGGTCCCACGCCTGGTTCGAACACGGCCAGCGAGAACCTGGCTGGTTCCTGGCCCGGGTTGGCGTAGGAATGCCGCACGTCGCCGTCGAAGGCCACCGCATCACCGAGGTGCAGGGTCAACGACTGCTCCCCCACTGCGACGACGACCGTGCCCTGCTGCACCTGAACGAGTTCCTTGGTGCCTGCGGCGTGGGCCTCGCTGACGTGTTCGTCGCCGACCGCCAGCGTCCAGTCCCACAGCTCCACTACGTCGGGCGGCGCGGTGCCGGCCACGAGCACGCCGCTGCCACCGGCGGGGCTGGTCCACAACGCGGCGCCGGTACCGCTGCGGGTGACGTTCAGCGCCCGCGGGGTCGGCGCCTCGACGAGGGCGGGCAGGCCGACACCGAGGGCATCGCTGATCCGCAGCAGCGTCCCGACGCTCGGGTTGGTGGCGCCCCGCTCGACGTTGATCAGCATGCGCCGACTCACGTCGGCCGCCTCGGCCAACTGGTCCAGCGTCCACGACCGGGCCTGGCGCTCCTGCCTCACCCGCGCCCCGATCGCCGAGGCCAGAACCGCGGTGCCGTCATCCATAAGTGCAGCATAGTGCACTCAGGGTGCAGTACAGCGCGGGCGCCCCGGCGGAGCGTTCGGGCTCATCTGCCCCCGAACCACAGCCAGCGAACAGGAGCACAGACGCGCACGTGCCCGCCACGGCCGGTTCTTCGCCATCACCGGACCTCAACACGAGCCAGCAGCTTGCGCTTTCCCGTCCAGCGTGCCAGTAGGACCTCCAGCGGCCCCTGGGCGAAGCGCCCGAGCCAGACCCGCGCGAGCAGCGCGAGCACCACCCAGGCGACGATGCCCGAGATCACCACAGGCAAGGCCCCCCACTGCCCGAAGTAGCCCAGACCGTAACCGCAGAACAGCAAGGACAGCAGCACGGACTCGCCGATATAGACCGTCAGCGACGCCCGCCCCGGAGTAGCCGCGAAGGCCAACAGTCGTGGCCACAGCGCCAGCCCCCACCCAAGCAGACCCAAATACCCGACGGTCAGGATCGGAGCGGTCACGAAGATCAGTGCCGTGCCCAGCGCAGCAACCGTCGGCTGGGACGACTCGCCACCGAAGTGGAACAGCGCCATCGCACCCGCCACTACTTGGATCGGCAGGCCGATCACCACACCGAACACGGCAAGTCGACGCCATTGCGCCCGGCGGCGCGCAGGATCGGCCAGCAACCGATGGCGGGCAGCGAGCAAACCAAGGCAGAAGGCGCTGAACGCCATCGGACCCTGCTGCACGAACAACGCAGCCAACGCGAGGGGAAGCGTCTGCACACGGGCCAGGGCCGCCGTCAGGAAACTGCCATCGGCCAGGGCGGCGTCAAGGGCCGCCAGGGTGGGGTTGGTGGGTGCGGTGAGAGCGTTCGGGTCGAGGTCTGCCAGGGGGCCGATCATGACGAACGGCAGGAGCACACCCACCACCACGGCAGCCACCGCCCAGCGCCGAAGAGTGCGATCCGATCGGCTGGAAAGCGCCAGCAAACCAAAGCCGAGCACCGCGTAGGTCATGAGGATGTCGCCGAGGTAGAAGAACACCGCGTGAACGACACCGATGATGGCCAGGCCCACCAGCCGACGGGCATAGCGGCGCCGGTTGGGCCCGCTGCCATCTCGCAGGATGAACGAGGCGCTGTAGCCGAACAGGAACGAGAACAGCAGGTAGAACTTCCCTTGCGCCAGGACCACGACGAGAAATGCCGCGGCGGCGTTCCACACGCCTTCCAGCGAAGACGCGGTGAACCCGTCGACCGAGATACCCAGCGGCGGAGCGTTGACCACCACGATGCCGAGCAGCGCAATCCCGCGGAGGCGGTCGGGGAATACCTGTCGGGAACCGACGTCAGCCACACTTCGACGCTACAACACGGCGTCAGGCAACACGAGGAGGATGAAAACTCTTCAGCCCCGCCGCCTGCGCACAGGACCACCGGTCACTGACCGTAATACTCTGGCCCAATGCCCGTTCACCCCCGACTGCCGATCAGCCTCGTCGCGGGAGCCGTAGTGGGCGCGTCGTTGATCGGCTGCGCCGGGCCGGAATCGACGAGCACGAACGTGCAGATGCTCTGGTACGGCAGCACCTCCGATGACACCCCGACCTTCGGTGTCACCGGAGTCGAAGTCACCGCCCGTGACGCGAACACCAACAAACCGTTCGCGGTGGACATGTCCGCGGCCGGCGCCGCCGGCGATCAGTGGCAGACCGCGGCGTGGACCGCCGCGACCGTGGGATCGATGCTCGCAAGCACCGATCCGCGCGGCGTGACGATCTCCTACCGCCTTCGCCAGGGCATCGATGGACCCTCCGCCGGCGCCGTACTGGCCACTGCGGTACTCGCCGACCTAACCGAGACCAAGGAACTCAGTGACACCGTCACGATGACCGGCACGGTCCTGCCCTCCGGCGCGATCGGACCTGTCGGCGGTATTCCTGCGAAGTTGCGCGCGGCTTCCGATGCCGGCATCACCACGGTGCTGATCCCGCAGGGGCAGGGCATCGCGGTCGACCCGGTCAGCGGTCGTCGGGTGCCGGTGGCGGAGTTGGCCGCCGAGTTGGGCTTGGACGTGGTTCAGGTCGCGTCGATCCAAGAGGCGCTCGAGTACTTCAGTCCCGGCCCGCCACCAGTGGCCCCCGCGCCGAGCCCACCGCAGTCACC
>JAUPKO010000517.1 GCA_030837395.1 Actinomycetota bacterium
ACGACGGCGCGTATGTGGCCCTTGCCGAAGCCCTAGACGCGACCCTTCTAACCGCCGACGCCCGACTCACTCGAGCGGTTGGGCCCCACTGCGTGATCGAACTCTTCCTGTGACCCCAGGCAAGGATCCCCTGTGGCGAGTAGCCCTTCTTGGTAGCGGTGGTCCGGGTTGTTGGTAGCAGGGTTCCGGTGACCGGGTAGCGCCCTGTGAGGAGGCATTGACCCGGTCACCGGAGGTGTGGCTATTCCCAGTGGTCGGCTGCGGCGCGGGCTTGCTGGCCTTGTTGCCTGCGCATGTCGACTTGGCCGAGGTTGATGATGCGGGCGTTGCTCGCGAGCCGGTTGACGATCGAGTCCGCGGCGACTCGGTCGGGTAGGGCTTGGGCCCAGTAGTCGGGCCCGGATTGGCTGGCGATGAGGGTTGGCAGGCGATGTTCGCGGTTGGCCAGGATCGCGAACAGGTCGCTAGCTGCGTCGGGGTCGATGCCGATGGTGAGGAAGTCATCGATGATGAGCAGGTCGGTGTCGGATAGTCGGGTGAGCAGGTCCTGGTGGGCGATGCCGTCGCCGCGGGCGATGACGAGTTTGCGGGCCAGGTCGTCCATCCGCAGGTAGATGACGTCGTGTTCGCGTTGGCAGGCCGCGATCCCGATCGCGCAGACGAGGTAGGTTTTGCCGCCTCCGGTGGGGGAGGTGATCAGCAGGTTCCTGGGTTCGCTGGTCCAGTCGTGCACTTCGTAGCGCCGCATTCTGATGGGGTTGATGCCGCGACCTTCCTGGTAGTCGAGTTCGGCGATCGTGGCGGTCGGGATGGGGAAGTCAGCGGCCCGGATCAGTTTGTCGATGCGGTTGGCGCGGCGCTGATCGAGGGCGTCATCCACAGCGGTGAGGAACAGCTGCTCGGGGGTGAGGGTGTCGTTGTCCTCATCTCGGATGAGTTCCTCGAATCGGGTGGCGACGTGGGTGACGCGCAGGGCGCGGAATTTGTCGTAGTCGACGCTGGTGAACATTGCGGTCACCGTCCCTGGGCGTAGTAGTCGGCGCCGCGCACGAACACCCCGGGTGCTTCGGTGGTCGGGTCCGCGGTGTTCTTACGGTTCGATGCTGCGGGGATGACCGGCGGCGGTTTCTGCTGGTCGCTGGTGATGCCGGCCGTGAGCCGTTTGAGTGTCGAATAGGTCGGGTGGGCGCCCATGTTCAGCAACTGCTGGCAGGCCGCTTCCAGTTTCTGTTTGTTCTTCTTGCCCAACGTTTCCAGGATGTTCTGGCAGTCGAGGTATCCCTGGGCTTCGATCGGGTGCCGGTCCAGGATGGCCTCGATGACCGCCACGGTCGCGGGGCCGAAAGCGCCGGCCCGGTCGGTGAACCAGCGCCGCGACCACAGCCCGGCCACATGGCGGTGCTGCGCGGGGACGTGGGCGGGGTCGGTGGCGTATTGGCCTTTGCGGCCGTTCTTGCGGGGATGCTCGGCGACGACCTGCTGACCGTCGAAAATTGTGACCCGGGTGGCGGTCACCCGCACCCGCAGCAGCTGCCCGGCCAGTGCATGCGGCACCGAATAGTGCTGGTAGCCCACGGTGAGGTGATAGTTGCGCCCGACCTTGGCCTGTTTCCAGTCCACCTGTTCGAACACCTCCTCGGGCAGTGGGGACAACGACGCCAACTCGTCGTCGGTGAACCGTTCGACACGGGTCGTGCCATCGATGCGGCGAATGTCGTGGTTGACTTCGTGCACCCGCTCGGTGATGGCCTCGTTCAACTCGGCCACCGTGGTCCATACCTCCTCGGCCAAATAGCCGATCACCCGCTTGTTGATCGTGTTCACCGCCGACTCCACCGCCGCCTTGTCCCGGTTATCCCGAGTTCGGGATAACCGGGATTATCCGGAGGATTCTGTTATCCCGAGTCTCGGTGTTTTTGCCGGTTTGCAGGCGATGTGCGCCGACGGTTTCTCGGGATAACGGTGCCCAAACTTATGGTGCTCATCTCAGTGGATTTCTACTTGGAGGTGAGGCAAATGAATGTTTCTCTGGACGTGTTGATCGCCCGGGCCGACATGGCCGTCAGCGGGTTGGGGCATGCGCCGTCGACGATGTGGCAGTACCGGTGGGCGTGGTCGCAGATCACGGTGTTCTGTTCCCAGCGGGGCGCCGATGAGCTGACCGACGAGGTGACAGCGTCGATGCTGCGGTTTGTGGCCTTTGAGCACCGGCAGGGCCGGATGAAGGACTGGAAACGCAAACTGCTGCGCAAGGCGGTCTTGGTGCTGTCCGAGGTCGCCCGGACCGGGACCTACACGTGGTCGGTGACGCGGGCGAGCCATCGAAATGACGCCCTTGATGCGGCGTTTCGCCCTGTGCAGGAACAGTTCGAGCAGTGGTTGACCGGCCAGGGCCTGGCGCAGGCAACACGGGACTTGTATGCCGCGGTTGCCCGCAGAGTGTTGGCCTGGCTGCCCGGCCGCGGAATCACCGATGTGGCAGAACTGTCACCGGGCGACATGTCCGCGGCGGTGGTGTTCCTGGGTGGACACTACCGGCCGGGAAGTATGCGTACCGCGGTCACGGCCGTGCGGGTGTTGTGTCGTTTCCTGGAAGACAGCGGATCCCGTGGCGGGCTGCGCGCCGCGGTGCCGGCCGTGTCGGTCAGACGGGTCCGGGCGGTGGCGGTGTTGCCCGCGCGCAGTGTGGAGCTCTTGGTCGACTCCCCCGATCCGGGCACCCCGATAGGGCGCAGGAACAGGGCGATGCTTCTGTTGGCGGCCCGCACGGGCCTGCGTCCGGGCGATATCGCTGACCTGCGGCTGACAGACATCGATTGGCGGGCGGCCCGGATCACGGTGAGGCAGCACAAGACGGCAACGATGGTGACGCTGCCGCTGCTCGCCGATGTGGGTGCGGCGATCGCCGACTATCTGCTTCACGGCAGGCCCCCTGATGCTGGCGACGATCACGTCTTCTTGCGTTCACAGGCCCCGCATGTCGCCTTCTCGTCTTCGGCCGATCTTTATCATGTGGCAGCGACGGCATTCGCGCGCACCGCGTCGACCTCGACCGTCGACACCGGCCGCGGGATGCGTGTGCTGCGGGCGTCGTTGGCAACCAGGATGCTCGAGCAGGACACACCCCTGCCGGTCATCGCCGCAGCATTGGGCCATCGTGGAATCGACTCGGTGAAACATTATCTTGGCGCCGACGAGGCCCGGATGCGGCAGTGCTGCCTGGGTTTGGCGGGTATCGAACCGGAAGGTGCACGGCCATGACCAGGCCGGTCAGCGGGTTGGCCGCGCACATCGACAGCCTGCTGGACATCAAACACGCGATCGGGTTGCCCTACCGCACATCGGAGCGGCATCTGCGCGCGTTCGAAGCGATGTGCGCCGAGCAGTGTCCCGGGCAGGCCACCGTGAACCGACAGATGGCGATGCGGTGGGCCGCCAGTCGTCCCGGGGAACACGTCAACGCCCAGATGCGCCGGATCACCCCGGTCCGGCAGTTGGCCAAACACATCGCCGGACTCGGGATAGACGCGTTCGTGATCCCGCCGGGGATCCCCGGAAGGCAGATCCGATATCGCCCACACCTCTACTCCCACGCCCAGCTGCGGGCGATTTTCCAGGCGGCCGACCGGATTGTGCCCTCCGGGTACGGCGGGGCCCGACACGTGATCATCCCGGTGATATTCAGGGTGATCTACTGCCTTGGTCTGCGTCCCGGTGAGGCACGCCGATTGCATCGCACCGACGTCGACCTCACCCGCGGCACTATCCACATACGAGAATCGAAAGGCCATAAGAACCGGCTGGTGTTCCTCTCCGCGGACCTGCACGACTACTGCCGCCGCTACGACGCCGAGATCAGCACCCACCATCGCCAGCGGGTCGCCTTCTTCCCGAAAAAGGACGCCAACTTCTACAGCGCAAGCACCCTCGACCACTGGTTCGGTCAACTCCTCGACACCGCCGAACCGAAGATCGAGGCCACCCCGGGTTCACCGCCGCGGGTCTATGACCTGCGCCACGCCCACGTCGTCGAAGTCATCAACACCTGGGCGCGCGCAGGGCGCGACCCGGAAGCCTTGGTCATGTATTTGAGCCTGCACCTGGGCCACGCCAACCCCGAGGACACCTGGTACTACTTCCACCTCGCCGCGGATTTCCATCCCGACCTTCGCCGACTCGCCAACACCAGCATCGAATCCGTCCTGACGGAGCCAGCCCATGTCATCTGAGCACTTCTACCGTCTCGTCCGCTCCTGGCTGACCGTGCACCTGCCCCGAGCCCGCAGACTCAGCCCCCACACCATCCGCTCCTACAAGACCGCGCTGAACATGCTGCTCACCTATCTGCGCCAGACCAGCGACCTCGACCTGACCCAGATCACCTTCGAGGCCATCAACCGTGCCACCATCACCGCGTTCACCACATGGTTGACCGACACCAAACGCCTTGCCCCTTCCACGGCGAATCAGCGCCTGGCCGCGATCAAATCCTTCCTGTCCTACTGCGCCGCAGAAGACCCGGCGCTCGTGGCGCTCTGGCTGGAGGTGAAACAGACACGACCCGCCCGCACCCCCGCACCCACCCGGAAGGCATTGACGATACCGGCCATCGACGCATTGATCCGCGCACCCGGACAGGACACCCACCGCGGCGTGCGCGACACCACCCTCATCCTGCTGCTGTTCGACACCGCCGCCCGCATCCAAGAAGTCCTCGACCTTCAGATCGCCGACATCAACACCGCTCCCGGCCGCGCCACAGTGACCGTCACCGGCAAAGGATCCAAGACCAGAACCATTCCCATCATGGACAAAACCGGCCGTCACCTCGACCAGTACGCCAGCGTCTTCCACCCCGGCACACCCACACCGGAAACCCTGCTGTTCTTCACTACCCGCGCCGGCCACCACCAACCGATGAGTCAGGACAATGTCACCTTCCTGCTCAACAAGCATGCAGCCACCGCCCGGGTGGACTGCCCAGAACTGCCCGACCGGATCCACAGCCACCAGTTGCGGCACGCCCGAGCCATGCAAATGCTGCGCGCCGGAGTGCCGCTGCCCCACATCAAGGAATTTCTCGGCCACGCCAACATCGCCACCACCAGCATCTACGCCTCAGCCGACAACCAGATGGTGCGCGACGCGATCCAGAAAGCCGCAGGCACCACCCCCGACCTCGCACCCGTCTGGAAAGGAGACGACGACATGATCCTCCAACTCGCCGGACTCACATGATTATCCCGAGAAATCGTCGGCGCACATCGCCTGCAAACCGGCAAAAACACCAAGACTCGGGATAACAGAATCCTCCGGATAATCCCGGGGTTTGCGCACCCGGGCCGGCACCACCGCGGTGCCGTAATGGTCGGCCATCTGCTGGTATCGGTCACGGACGAACCGGGCAGCATCCCCACGCGTCTTGCGGTGCGTCGCGGTCAGAGCATTGTCCGGGACCACAATCTGGGGCACCCCGGTGAAAAACGCGAACGCCTCGACATGACCACCGACCCAGGACGCCATCCGCATATCGGTGAATGCCCGGCAGAACACGTACCCCGAGAACGGCAACACCGCCACGAACAGGTACGCCTTCACAACCTCCCCGCTGACCGCATCCGCGACTGGCAACGTGTCCCCGGCCCAGTCCACGAACATCGCCCGGCCCGGCTCGTGATGCAACGTCGCCACC
>JAUPKO010000518.1 GCA_030837395.1 Actinomycetota bacterium
ATCACCATGACGGCGCCTTTGAGCACCCCCACCAGCAAGAGGTCGCGGCCGGCGTAGTCGGCGTCGATCTGGGCGCCGATCTCCACCAGGCGCTGCTGGATCTGCTCCGGGGTATAGAGGACCTCGGTGATGTCGCCGTCGACGTCGGCAGGGTCCACAGCAGTCCTCGATTCGCATGCCGCCGCGGGGTTGACGACCCTTCGTCAGGGTTTGTCGGGCTCCGGGCGGGAAGTGACGTGAGCAGGTGTGAGGACAACTGTGCCAGATCGTCGCGCGGCGACGATGCCGCCGGGCAGATTCGTCGGTCCCTGACCCCGCCAGTGCGCCACGAGGGCCACGAGGGCAGTCACGTGCTCGGTTGACAGTCGACCGCCCGGGACCCCGGCGGCGGTGGCGGCGGTGATCACGACGCGGGCCACCACCGCGGCAGGCAGCCCGGCCAACGGCCGGACATCGATGCGGACCTGGCCCGAGGCCTCGCCGGTGACGTGCTGCCCGTAGAGGATCTGCGCCCACGCGTCCACGGCCGCGACCTCCGCCCGCACCTGGCCTGCGCTGCGCGCCAAGGCCGCGGCCACGCCTGGCCCGAGCTGTTCCTCCAGGATCGGCAGCACCACCTGACGTACTCTGCTGCGGCCGAACCGCGGGTCCGCATTGTGGGGGTCCGCCCAGGTGGGCAGGTCCGGATAGGCCGCACGCACCACGGAACGTGGGAGATCGAGCAACGGGCGCCGGTAGTGGTCGCGCCGTTCGGGCATGCCGGCCAGCGCCCGGGCGCCCGAACCCCGGCCCAGCGCGAGCAGGACGGTCTCGGCTTGGTCGTCGGCGGTGTGTCCGAGTAGGACGGCGACGGCACCGAGCCGGTGGGCCTCGGTGTCGAGCGCCCGATAGCGGGCCGCGCGCGCGGATGCCTCCGGGCCGCCGCCGCCGATCACCTCCGTTCGCACCACCACGACGGGGTCCAACCCCAGGTGGGTGCAGGTGTCGGCAGCTCTCCGGGCGACCCGCGCCGAACCGTCCTGCAGCCCATGGTCGACCACCAGGGCACCAACCCGGATTCGGTCGGGGCCGGTGGCGTCGGCCGCTGCCGCGGCCAAGGCGATGGAGTCCGGTCCGCCCGAGCACGCGACAAGGGCAAGCCCCCGGGGCGGATACTCAAGAAGCACCCGTCGCACTGCACCCACCACCGCGTGGCGCGGTTTGGTCATCGCCGAAGGACCCGTGCGATCCAGGCCTCGGGATCGTGGATCTCGGACATCAGCGGCAGGGTGCCGGGGTCGCGCCAGACCTCGTTGAAGGCATCGCGGTTCGTGCGTGCCACCACCGCCCGCACGAAGGCGGCCCCGTCCCGGTACTGCGCCATCTTGGCATCCACCCCCAGCAGGCGGCGAATCACCGAATCGAGCAGCCCGTGGGAGCGTCGCCGCTGCTCGAAGGTGGCCCGCAGCGCCGCCGACGACGGCACGACGTCGGCGGATTGATCCATCACCCAATCCGCATGCCCCTCCACCAGGCTCATCAATGCCACCAGCGAGTTCATCCGGCTGCGCATCGCGGGTGACTGGATCCACGTCGCCAGCCCACCGCGGTCACGGTCGCGCACCCCCGACGCGAGGCGACTGAGCAACTCGCCCGGGCCAAGGTCGAGGTCGGACATCAACTCCCCGACCGAGTCCCGGAAGTGGTCCGCCAACCACGGCACTGCGGTGAACTGCACCCGGTGGGTCTCCTCGTGCATGCAGACCCACAGCCGAAAGTCGGCACCATCGACGTTCATCTCCTGGGCCGCGGCCACGATGTTGGGCGCAACCAGCAGCAGCCGGGGCTCGGTGCTCTCGCCCGGCAGGACCTCGTATTGGCCCAGCACCTTGGCCGACAACCAGCCGAACGCCAGGCCCAGCTGAACCGCAGTGAGGCGGGACGTGACTGGTTGCAGCGGGCCGGCCGGCGCGGCCGCGGCCAGGGGCGCGAGCAGGGTCCGCATCGACGAGGTGTTGGACTTGATCCAGTCGCCTCGGTCCACCACCACGGCCTCGGCGGTGTCCGGGGCCGTGAGCCCGGTGATGTCGCGCACAGGTGCGCGAACCGCCTGCGCAGCCCGTCGCAGACCCTGCACCTGCTCGGCGGCTTCGGTCATTGAGAGGTCGGGACCACCCGGGGCGGTGCGGATGCCAGTGGCCAGCGCCAGGCTCCAGTCGATCGGCTCGGCCATGGCCCCAGAGTACGCCCGCGGATCAGCGGCAGCCGCACTCCGCCAGCACGGCGGCGGCGCGGTCGAGCGCCTCACGGGAGGCCAGCACGTCCTCCACCCCGTTCGAAATCATGACGAACGTGAGTAGTTGACCGTCTTTGCTCACGACCTGCCCGCTGAGGGCCGACACAGCCGTCAGCGTGCCGGTCTTGGCCCGCACATCGCCGCGGCCGGCGAGCGTCTCCGGGGTGGTGAAGCGCTCGGCCAGCGTGCCGTCGAACCCCGCCACCGCCAGGCCCGAGGAGACCGGCCACAACTGCTGATTGCCGCCCTGGGTGACCTTGTCCAGCACACCCAGGGCAGTCGACGGGGTGAGCCGGTCGAGCACCGAAAGCCCCGAACCATCGACCAACACCAGGCCCGGGGCAGGCAGCGACAGGTCCTTCAGCACCGTACTCGTGGCCTTGCTGCCACCGTCGAAACTCGCCTGGCCCGCCAACGCCCGGCCAGCCAGGTGGGCGAGCATCTCGGCTGAGGTGTTGTCCGAATCGGTCAGCATCTGCTCGACCATGGCGGCCACCGGAGCCGACTGCGCGGCTGCGAGTTCGGTGGCGTTGGGGGCTGCCTGGCGCCGCGTCGGCTCGCCGACGACGGTGATCCCCTGCGCGCCGAGGAGCTCGGCGAACACAGTCCCGGCCGTCAGGGAGGGATCGAGGTCAGGGACGCACTCCGGGGCGGGTGCGGTCGCATGCAAGCTGAGCGCGGTGATGGGCTTGACCAGACAGTCTGCGACGTCACCCTCCTCCCAGCCTGGTGCCGTCACCGGGCCGGTGAA
>JAUPKO010000519.1 GCA_030837395.1 Actinomycetota bacterium
CCACCCTTGACCTTCTAGTCCCTACCTTTCGTGGTGTCCGTCCAAAGACATCAGGGAAGGGTGCTGGGTGAAAGTGAGATCAAGAGTGGAGCTGTTCGAGGATATTCGACGGGACCGTCGTGATGGTGGCCTGTCGATTCGTGAGTTGTCGATCAAGTACAGGGTGCACCGGCGGGCGGTGCGTCAGGCGCTCGCTGCCGCGGTGCCGCCGGCGAGGAAGAAGCCGGTGCGGGCGTTCCCGGTCTCTGGCCGGTGGGAGCCCGTGGTGCGGGAATGGCTCGTCGCTGATGAGCTGGTTCACCGCAAGCAAAGGCATACCGCGGCGCGGATCTGGCAGCGTCTTGTTGATGAGCATGGTGCGGATATTGCGTCGTCGACGGTGCGGGCGATGGTGGTGCGGCTCCGCGCCGACATCGGTGCCAGCATCACCGATGTGCCGATCGGTCAGGTGCACGCGGAGGGCAGGGAAGCCGAGGTTGATTTCGGTGAGTTTTACGCCGATCTCGGCGCCGGCCTGGTGAAGGTCCACATGTTTGTGATGCGGTTGTCGTGCTCTGGGCGTGCAGTGCACTATGCGTATTCGACGCCGTCGTCGGAGGCGTTCCTGGACGGACACGTCCGCGCGTTCGCCGAGTTCGGCGGGGTGCCCGGGCGCATCCGCTACGACAACTTGACAGCGGCTGTCACAAAGGTGCTGCTGGGCCGGGGAAGGATCGAGAATCAGCGTTTCGTCGGGCTGCGATCGCATTACGGTTTCGACTCGTTCTTCTGCATCCCCGGCGTGGAAGGAGCCCATGAGAAGGGCGGCGTCGAAGGCGAGATTGGCCGGTTCCGCCGACGCCATCTGACACCCGTTCCGGTGCTGTCGGGAACGGGCGCGCTCAACGCGGTGATGCACGCTGGTGACCGCAGAGATGACCACCGCCATATCGGCGGACGCCAGCAGACTGTCGGTGCCGCCTTCGCAGCCGAAGCGCCTGCGCTGGCGGCTTTGCCCAGCGACGCCTTTGATCCGTCAACGTTGGTATCCGCCCGGGTGGACGCCAAGGCGCGGGTCTCCGTTCGGGCCTGCCACTACTCGGTTCCGGCTCACCTTGTCGGACGCCGGGTTGAGGTCGCGATCGGCGGGATGACGATCACGGTCCGCGAGCACGGCGCCATCGTCGCGGTGCACGAACGCTCGATCGGCAAAGGGCAGGAATCCCTTGTCCTGGACCACTATTTGGAAGTTCTGCTACGCAAGCCCGGCGCACTCGCGGGCGCGACAGCGCTGGCTCAGGCACAAGCAGCGGGCACGTTCACACCGCTGCATCAACGGTTCTGGGACCACGCCCGAACGGTCGGTGACGGGCCCGGGACGAAAGCCCTGATCGGGGTGCTCCTGCTGCACCGCACGATGACCGCCGACGCTGTCGCAGCCGGGATGCACGCAGCCCTGGCCGTGGGGTGCACCGACCCCGACATAGTCGCCGTGGAAGCCCGCCGCCACACCGACCAGCGCACGGTTGCGCTCCTCGAAGCGACCGGAACCACACCCATTGCCGATATCGCCTGGCACCGTCCAGCGCCAACCCTGTCCCCCTACGATTCCCTGCTCACGAAATGAGAGACGACATGACCCACACCGCACCCGCCCTGACACCCTTGACCACCCAGGCAGCTGAACTCGCCGTCACGCAATCCTGCACAATCCTGGGCCTACCGACCGTGCGCGCCAACCACATCGCCTACGCCGCCACCGCCGCCAAACAGCAACTCACCGCCACCGGTTTCCTCGCCGAGTTGCTCGCCGCTGAAGTCGATGACCGACACACCCGGCGCATCACCCGCAGAATCAACGAGGCGAAATTCCCACGCCACAAACGCCTCGCCGACTTCAACCCCGACGCCATCGACGCCGGCCTCTCCCCAGCAACCCTGGCCGCCCTCGGCCAGACAACATGGATCGAGAACGGCCACCCCGTGGTCCTACTCGGAGACTCCGGCACAGGCAAAACACATCTGCTCATCGGCCTCGGAATCGCCGCCGCCGAGCACGACAAACGCGTCAGATACACCACCACCGCAGCACTGGTCAACGAACTCGTCGAAGCCGCCGACGCCAAACAACTCGCCCGAACAATCAACCGCTACGCCCGCCTGGACCTGCTCTGCCTCGACGAACTCGGCTACGTCCACCTCGACCCCCGAGGCGCTGAACTGCTCTTCCAAATCATCACCGCCCGCGAAGAACGCGCCTCCATCGCCATAGCCAGCAACGCCCCATTCTCCGAATGGGGCGCCACCTTCACCGACCCCAGACTCGCCGCCGCAGTCGTGGACCGCCTCACCTTCAACGCCACCATCATCAACACCGGCACCAGCAGCTACCGACTCAAAACCAGCCTCAGAAAGGACACCCACACGAGCACCGGCTAGCCTGCACACGCAACCGGGTGGGGCCAGATCACATCGGCAACCCGGGGCCAAACGTCATCGGCAAACTCAAGGCCATCCGCATATCGGTGAATGCCCGGCAGAACACGTACCCCGAGAACGGCAGCACCGCCACGAACAGGTACGCCTTCACAACCTCCCCGCTGACCGCATCCGCGACTGGCAACGTGTCCCCGGCCCAGTCCACGAACATCGCCCGGCCCGGCTCGTGATGCAACGTCGCCACC
>JAUPKO010000520.1 GCA_030837395.1 Actinomycetota bacterium
CGAGCACCTCCACCACCGTCACCTGGTTCATGGTCAACGTGCCGGTCTTGTCCGAGTTGATCGCCGAGGTGGAGCCGAGCGTCTCCACCGAATCCAGACTCTTCACCACCGCGCCGTGCGCGGCCAGATCGCGCGAGCCGCTGGACAGGATCACCTGCAGCACCGTCGGCATGGCCATCGGTACGGCAGCAAGGGCCAGCGCGATGGCTGTGATGAAGATGGTCTGGGTCGAGTCACCGCGCGAGATCCCAAGCGCGAACATGATGGCGATGGTCAGCCCGGCCGCCCCCGCGATCCACAGGGTCAAGGTGTCGAGTTGTTTGGTGAGCGGGGTCTTCAACGTCGGGGCGGACTTCAGCATGCCGGAGATCGTGCCCACCGCAGTGTCGGCTCCCGTGCCGGTCACGATCATCACCCCGCTGCCATGGGTCACGGGGGTGTTCATGAAGGCCATGTTCGACTGGTCGCCGAGCACCGGATTGGCATCAGTGACGATGTCGGCGCTCTTGGACGCGGGCACACTCTCACCGGTCAAGGCGGACTCGTCGATCTGCAGTGAGGAGGCCTCGATGATCCTGCCGTCAGCACACACGTCGTCCCCGGCGGTCAGCAGCACGACGTCTCCGACCACCACCTGATCGGCATCGATCTTCACCTCGGTGCCGTCACGGCGCACCCGTGCGGACGTCTTGAGCATCGACTGCAGGGCGTTCATGGCGCTCTCGGCCTTGCCCTGCTGGCGCAGGCCGCCGAGCGCGTTGATGGCGGTGATGGCCAGCACCGCCACCCCGGTGCGGATCTGCCCGATGGCGATCGACGCCAGTGCGGCCGCCACCAGAATGATCTGCATGTAGGACTTGTATTGCGCGAGGAACAGCTTCCACCCCGGCGGTTGCCCTTCGGCGGGCAGGGCGTTGGGGCCGTTGTCGGCCAAGCGCTTGGCCGCGGTGGCGGCGGACAGCCCGGTGGCTGGGTCGACGTTGACCTTCGCCGCGACCGCGCCGGGGTCCAGGGCGTACCACTGCGGGCCCGAGGCGGCGCCGTGTGGTGCCGGGGACGCCTGAGTGGCTGATGCTTCACTCTCGGCCATGGTTGCGGTCCTTCCTGTGCGTATCGGTGTGCCCGTGGGTCGATGCCTGCCATCGTGCCCGGCGGGGCACGGCCGGTGGGCGGGTCAGAACGGGGTGGGGATGTGGTGCAGCGGCAGGTTCGGCTCGACGTACCCGTCCGGCTGCGGCTTCTTGGGCATCTTCACCACTGCCATCGGCTCCACCTGGTAGGGAATCTGGCTGAGCAGGTGCGTGATGATGTTGAGCCGGCCGCGCTTCTTGTCGTCATTGTCGACCACGAACCACGGCGCCCAGGCGGTGTCGGTCGCGGCGAACATGGCGTCCCGGGCGCGGCAGTAGTCGTAGTGCCGGCTGTACGACTTCAGGTCGGTGGGTGAGAGTTTCCAGATTTTTCGCGGGTCCTTGATGCGGTTGCTCAGGCGGCGCGTCTGCTCGTCGACGCTGACGTTGAGCCAGTACTTGATCAGCAGGATGCCGTTGTCGACCATGGCTTTCTCGACTGTCGGAGTTATGGCCAGGAACCGCTCTGTCTGCTCCGGGGTGCAGTAGCCCATCACCGGCTCGACGCCGGCGCGGTTGTACCAACTGCGGTCGAAGATCGCGACCTCGCCGGCCGACGGGAAGTGGGCCATGTAGCGCTGCAGATACATCTGCGACTGCTCGCGTTCGCTGGGGGCGGGAAGTGCGATGTGCTTGAAGACCCGGGGGCTCGTGCGCTCGGTGATGCGTTGGATCGTGCCACCCTTGCCGGCTGAGTCGAGGCCCTCGAAGACGATGCAGATCTTGGCGCCGGTGGTCTTGACCCACTCCTGCATGGCCACAAGTTCGCCCTGCAGGACGCGCATCTCGCGCTCGTACTCCTTGGTCTTCATCTTGTGCTTGGTGGCCTCACCGGCAGGTTTCGTCGTGGCGTCATGCTTGTGGCCCGTGCGGTGGCCTGCGTGCTTGGTGGCCTTTGACTTCTTGCCCATGTGGTGCCTCATCTCGATGATTGGTGCGGTGCTCGGCCTGGCTACGCCGCCGCCCTACCCAGCCAACGTACCCGCAAACACCTGCCAGGCGAGCAGAGACTTGGCCACCAGACTGAGCACGATGTAGACCTTTTCGCCCTGCAGGTAGTCGGCCCACTTACCCTTCGCCCGGTACTGCAGCAGTTGCACCACTGCGAAACTGTTGAAGAAGATGAACAGCGAGATCACGATGCCGTAGACAAACGTCGGCGGTTCCGCCGGGCTGGTCGCGCCTGGGGCGATGAGGAAGAACACCACGATGATCCACGGCACGATTCCGGCCATGCAGCCGAAGATGAACGGGAGCATGCCGCCAGAGCTGGGGGTCTCATATTTCTCCTGCAGCCAGCCGAAGAAGATCATCGAAGCGTTAACTCCGAAGATGGCGATGATCGCGCCGACATCGGTGACGCCGACGATCTGCGCGATGAGGACCATCATCACCGAGGAACTCAGCGAATACTCCACCCAGCGGAAGTAGTTGTGCCGCTCGACCAGGCCGGCGGCGTAGCGGGGGAAGCCCCAGGGGCTGGCGACGATGAAGTGGAACAGCGCCGACAGGCCGAAGAACAGAGCGACACCCAAGCCGATGGGCGAGTCGAGCAGCACGACCGGGTCCGCCGGCGTGGTACCTGGGGGACCTTCGAGGTAGGAGGCGGTGATCGGCAGGGTGAAGTCGTTGGCGAGCACCAGAATCAGGACCATCTGCAGCAGGTGCGCGCAGCCGGCCACGATGTTCCAGGCGCGCAGCCGCTTGATGGCACCGGAGGCGGCGCCCACCCCAGCCTCGGACGGTGCGGCGGCAGGGGGAGTGACGGCGCTGTTGCTCATAGGTCACTGTGACACGGGGGCGGGTTGTGAGCAGGTCGATCTGGAGGTTTCGACACTAGGCCGGCCGGGAGGCGGGAGCCTTCCGTGATCGGCCGCAACGTGGGAGGGTGACCGGCATGACAATCCACGAGCAGGACGCGCCGGCCGTGCCCAACCCCGACCACTCCGACGCCGTCCTGGCCTTCGTCCAGCCGACTAGGGACAGCATCGCGCACGCGTTGTGGCAGCACGAGTTCGATCCGGCGACGATCCCCGCCGACGTGCTGACCCGCCTGGCCGACCCGAAGAACTCGCCGGCCGCGCACGCCGACCGCATGCGCCGCTACCTGCGGTACCTCAAGGACCATCCGCTGACCCACACCCCGGACCTGGCCAAGACGTACGACCGGTTGGGCGAGTTCTGCACGGATGCGTTGTCGCCGCAGCAGGACTACGTCTGGCAGACCTCGTTCCTCGGCCCGGCCTCGACGGTCGGCTACGACCAGATCCCGCTGCAGGCGAACCTGCAATTCCCACGCG
>JAUPKO010000521.1 GCA_030837395.1 Actinomycetota bacterium
CGTGCGGCTCGCCGATGACTCGGCATCGAAGGTGCGCAGCGCAGCCAGAAGGAATCCCCAATCGAAGAGCCCGCCCGCTCCCCAGGCGCTGCCACCACCAGGCTGGTATCCCGACGACCGCGCGCCCCACCAACTTCGCTATTGGGACGGCAACATGTGGACTGGACACGTTCGGCCTAGATAGGCGGCGCCACTCCCGGCCGTTGCGGCGCCTGGGGCCAGTTGGTCTGCGGTCTTCACTGGAGGGTGAACCGGACGTGGGTCAGGTTTGACAGCAAGGCCTGTTCCACTCAAGAGGACACGCGGTGACCGCACATCTACGCGGCACCACGCCGAACGTTCAACTCGTACACCACCACCCTGGACTCAACTGACGAGCAGCGGAATGACCGTCTCCCGTAATCGGAGGTTGGCTACCCGCGCAGTGGAAGCTACCTGCTTCGCGCTCAAGGGTTCGGCGCACAGGGTTGTTGGCATTCCGGCTAGGAACACATGCGAACAGGCCACCACTGATCGATGCCGGGGGCACGCTAGCTGTCGCGATTCATCGATTCCGCGATGGCGGTGAGGGCTTCGACTGACACATCAGGCCGACTCACGACCTGTAACGGGTAGTTGGCGGCCAGTTGTTGGAGGACGTCGGCTGGCAGCGACGGGTTGGCTGTCATCTCCAAACGGACGTCCTCCTCAGGGTCGGTGACGAGTTGACGCAGCAAGTCGACAGGTGTCGCCGAGTTACTTGCCACGGTCGCCCGGACTGAGGACTCGGAGTCGGTGGCAAGTTCACGCAGCACGTCGACCGGTGTCGACGAGTTGCTTGCCACGGCCGAGCGGACCCCTTCGTCGGTGTCGGTGGCGAGTTGCCGCAGCACTTCGACGGGTGTTGCCTCGTTTTCGGCCAGGCCACATCGGTCATCCACGTATTCGTCGCTGGAAAACTGCCGCAACGCTTGACTCAGTACGTCCACGGGTGTCCCCGCGTTGCTGGCCACTTCCCGGCGGACCCCTTCGTCGGTGTCCGTGGCGAGTTGGCGGAGCACGTCAACTGGTGTCGACGAGTTCCTTGCCACATGAAAGCGGACCCAGTCGTCGGGGCCGGTGACGAGGTGGCGAAGTACGTCGTCAGGCGTCGCTGTGTTGCCTGCGACCGCCCGGCGGACGCTGCTGTCGGTGTCGGTGGCGAGTTGGCGGAGCAGGTCGATGGGTGTCGCCGGGTTGCCTGCGACCGCCCGGCGGACGTCGCGGTCGTGGTCGGTGGCGAGTTGCCGGAGCAGGTCATCAGGCGTCGCTGTGTCCTCTGCTATCCACCGGCGGACGATTCTGTTGCGGTGTCCGGCGAACTGTCGCACCAGGTCGGCTGGTCTCCCTGTGTTTCGCGCTACCCCCTTCCGGATTTCCAAGTCGGCAGACGTGGCGAGTTGGAAGAGTACGTCGGCTGGGGTCGACGCACTCTTCGCCACAGCATTGCGAACGTCCTTCTCGTTGTCGGCGGCGAGTAGGCGAAGCGCGTCGGCTGGGGTCGCCTCGCTTGAGGCGACTGACTGGCGAACACCTTCGTCGGGGTCGGCAGCAAGAAGGCCAAGCGTGTCGGGGGCTGTCGACGCGTTGCCGGCCACCGTCCGGCGAACCCCTTCGTCGGGGTCGGCAGCGAGAAGGGCTAGCGTGTCGACGGCTGTCGACGAGTTGCCGGCCACCGTCCAGCGGACATTCTTGTCGGAGTCGGTCGCGAGTTGCCGGAGTACGTCGACCGGTGTCGCCTCGTTTGCCGCCACACCGCAGCGGACGTCACCATCGGAATGGTCTGCGAGTGCACGCAAAGCCGTGGCACGTGCTGCGTCCTCCTCGCCGGTTGATGGTGGGCCATCAGACGCACCCTCGCGGGCACCGGTCGTGTTGGCCGATGGTGCAGCGGCGCCGACGAATGCTGTGCCGCACTCGGCGCAGAACTTCCCGGTCCCTACCAGCGCCGCACCGCACTCGAAACAGAACTTCGCCATTGCCCCGCCTCCCTCCGAGCGCAAACGCTCCCACATGATGCTAGTTCAATGACGAACCGATCCGCGTTGCCATGCGTCCGCACTCGGGGCATCGCCGCGTGTCAACGCCGCCCCACAATCCCACAGTGCCCCATCACGATCCAACGCAGGTCGAGCAGGGCGTAGGTCAGCAACGCCACCCGCAAAGCCGAGGCACTACTAGCCGGCCGGGGCCCCACAGTCCTGGCAGAATCTGCCCGCCCCGTCCAGTTTCGCGCCGCACTCCGAACAGAAGTTGGCCCGCGCTGGCGCGGCCGACACGACAGTGGGTCGCGCCGTGTCCTGGGGCGTCTGAAGGCGGGCGAACCCGCTTGTCGGATTCTTCTCCGGGCGGGCGCGATCCGGCACCTTCTCCAGCCTCGCGACCTCAGCGGTGGCACTGTCCACTCCGGCGTCGCGGGCCCTACGAAACCAGTCCAGGGCCGCGTCACTGTCGCCGTCCTCCTCGAGCATGTAGGCGAGGTTGCTCATCGCAGTTCCATCGCCATTCTCGGCCCCCCGCCGATACAACTGGAGGGCCTCGCTCCGCTCCCCGCGCCTATTCAACAGCACGGCAAGGTTGTTCATCGCCTCCAGCTCCCCTCCCTCGACCGCTTGGCGATACCAGGAGATGGCGGTTGCCTCGTCACCTCGAGAGCGAGCCACCAGGCCCATGTGGAACATCCCTGAAGCGTTGCCCGCGTCGGCGGACCGGCGGAACCATTGTTCGGCGACCTCGACATTGCCGGCCTCGAACGCCTGAGCCCCGACTAGGACCATCGCAACGGCGTTGCCCCCTTGCGCGGCCCTCAGGATCCATGCCTGTCCCTGTGACGAATCACCCTGACTGTCGAGCAGCAGCCCGAGGCTGAACATCGCATCGGTGTTGCCTTGGGATACCGCCGCGGAGAACCAGCCGGCTGCATCCTTCGGCCGGCCTTCCCGCCACATGCGAGAACCCATGTGGCACTGGGCGTCCACGTCACCGGCCGCAGCAGCACGCCCGATCCACACCTCGCCTTCCGGATCCGAGCGCATCGCTAGCAGCAGCCCCGTCATCATCATGGCCGCGGCATCACCGAGTTCCGCGGCGCGGCGCACCGTCACCGCACCCTCGACCGCCTGACCCTGCCGCATCTGTTCCACGCCGAACCCGTAGGTTCCCGCCGGATGTCCCTTGGCCGCGGCCTGCGCGAACAGGTGCGCCGCCTGCTCGTAGTCACCGCGGTCCCGAGCCTCGACACCGTTGCGGTACAACTTATCGGCTCTGGTCATGACGGACACTTCGGGTTGTCTCTGGCGTACCTGCGGACCATGTCCCCAGGATCCCTGGTGAGTTCGGCAAGAACCGCCGGCGGTGTGTACCCACTGACGGCGACACATCCGCGAGTGACCGTCTCCAGGTCGGTGGCCAAGCCGCGCAAAACCGCCTCGGAGACGGTCCCTTCATCCACGTCTTCACGCCCCATTTTCTACTGGCACCCAGCCGCGCTTGATATTCGCGGCGATCATGTCCTCGGCGAGCGCCTCGGCGGTGGCCAACGTTGGCGCGAGTCGGACTTCACGTTTCAAGGGTTCTTTGCGGGCTGCGCTGTAGTCGGTCCAGTGCACGACGTAGGCCCCGAAAGCGGGCTCCTTGTTGCTCTTCCAGAC
>JAUPKO010000522.1 GCA_030837395.1 Actinomycetota bacterium
CGCTCACTGGTGCGCTCCGGTTGTGCCGCCCGCGCCCTCGACCTCGCCAGTCGTCGGTGTGCCGTTGACCGGGCCCCCATTGAGGTCGGCGGCACGCGCCGGAATCGCCACAGGTCCCAGGGAGGAGGGCTGGCGCCGGGCCGATCCGGTCCAGGCGGGCCGGGACGGCCGCTTGCGGATCTGCTCGAAGACTTCGGCCACGGCGGCCTTGTTCAGAGTCTCCTTCTCCAGCAGTTCGGTGACGAGGTGGTCGAGGATGTCCCGGTTGTCGAACAGGATCTCGTAGGCGTCCTGGTGCGCGGCCTCGATGAGGTTGCGAACTTCCTCATCGATGGCGGCAGCGATCTCCTCGGAGTAGTCGCGCTGGTGGCCCATATCGCGGCCCAGGAAGACCTCGGTGTTGTCGCTGCCGTAGCGGATCGCGCCGAGGCGCTCGGTCATGCCGTACTGCGTGACCATCGCCCGCGCCACGCCCGTAGCCTTTTCGATGTCATTCGCGGCGCCCGTGGTCGGGTCGTGGAAGACCATCTCCTCGGCGGCCCGGCCGCCGAGCATGTAGGCGAGTTGGTCGAGCATCTCGTTGCGGGTGGTGGAGTACTTCTCCTCATCGGGCAGCACCATGGTGTAGCCCAGGGCTCGGCCGCGGGGCAGGATCGTGACCTTGTGCACCGGGTCGGAGTGGGGCAGCGCAGCCGCCACGAGGGCGTGGCCGCCCTCGTGGTAGGCGGTGATCCGACGCTCGTGGTCGTTCATCACACGGGTGCGCTTCTGCGGTCCGGCCAGCACGCGGTCGATGGCCTCGTCCAGGGCGGCATCGTCGATGAGGGTCTTGCCTTCACGTGCCGTCAGCAGAGCGGCCTCGTTGAGCACGTTGGCCAGGTCGGCGCCCGTGAAGCCGGGCGTGCGCCGGGCGATCGAGCGAAGGTCAGAGCCCTCGGCGATCGGCTTGCCCTTGGCGTGCACTGCCAGGATCTGCGCCCGGCCCTCGAGGTCGGGCCGCTCCACCGCGATCTGCCGGTCAAAGCGGCCGGGGCGCAGCAACGCCGGGTCGAGGATGTCCGGCCGGTTCGTGGCGGCGATCAGTATGACGCCGCCGGTGACGTCGAAGCCGTCCATCTCGACGAGCATCTGGTTGAGGGTCTGCTCGCGCTCGTCGTGGCCGCCGCCGAGCCCCGCCCCGCGATGCCTGCCGACGGCGTCGATCTCGTCGATGAACACGATCGCCGGGGAGTTGGCTTTGGCCTGCTCAAACAAGTCGCGTACCCGGCTGGCACCGACGCCGACGAACATCTCGACGAAGTCAGAACCGGAGATCGAGTAGAACGGCACGCCGGCCTCGCCGGCGACCGCGCGGGCCAACAGGGTCTTGCCGGTGCCGGGCGGGCCATACAGCAGCACGCCCTTGGGGATCTTGGCCCCGACCGCCTGGAACCGGGTCGGTTCGGCGAGGAACTCCTTGATCTCCTGCAGTTCCTCGACGGCTTCGTCCGCGCCCGCGACGTCCGCGAAGGTCGTCTGCGGCATGTCCTTGTTCAGGGCCTTGGCCTTGGATTTGCCGAAGTTCATGATGCGCGAGCCGCCGCCTTGCATCTGGCTCATGAAGAAGAACAGCAGCCCGCCGATCAGCACCACCGGCAGCAGAATCCCCAACAGCGTGAGCAAGGGGTTGTCCTTGGGCACCTCGACGGTATAGCCGTCGGCGATCTTGCCGGCGTCGACCTTGGCCTGCAGTTGCTCCTGCAGCACCAGCCCTTGGCCGGTGATGTAGTCCGAGGTGACCTTGGAGTCATCGTTGAGGGTCAGGGCGATGCGTTGCTCGCGATCCACCAGGGTGGCGGCCTTGACCTGGTCGCTCTGGATGTACTGGACCGCCTCGGAGGTGGACACGGCCTTGGGCCCGCTGAGGCCGGCCACGAGGTTGCTGCCGAGCATCACAAGGAGCACGGCGATGAGGATCCAGAAGAATGGACCGCGGAAGAACTTCTTGGCGTTCATTGGGATGAGGGTATAACGCGTGCGGGCACTTCGCCTCCACCGAGGCGCAACCTTCGCGGCGGGCGAACGGGGCGCGCAGACGTGCTGTCACGGCCCCGCGAGATCAACGCCCGTTGACCGCTGCGGGCGAGAGCACGCCGATGCAGCGCAGGTTGCGGTACTGCTCGGCGTAGTCCAACCCGTAGCCGACGACGAACTCGTTCGGGATGTCGAAGCCCAGGTAGTCGACCTCGATGCCGTTGGCCACCGCCTCGGGCTTGCGCAGCAACGTCATGACCTGCAGCGACGCCGCGCCACGGGCCTTCAACGTCCGGCGCAGCCAATCCAGGGTGAGGCCCGAGTCCAGCACGTCCTCCACCACCAGCACGTGGCGCCCGGCGACGTCCTGGTCGAGGTCCTTCAGGATGCGCAGGACCCCGGAGGAGCTCGTGCCCGAGCCGTAGGAGCTGATCGCCATCCACTCGATACTCGCCGGTATGTGTAGCTGCCGCGCCAGATCGGCCATCACCATGACGGCGCCTTTGAGTACCCCCACCAGCAAGA
>JAUPKO010000523.1 GCA_030837395.1 Actinomycetota bacterium
GACGGGACCATCCAGGCGGGCGACGTCGTGGTCATCCGTTGGGAAGGACCCAAGGGCGGGCCAGGCATGCGCGAGATGCTGATGATCACCGGCGCGATCAAGGGTGCCGGGCTGGGCAAGGACGTCATGCTCATCACCGACGGTCGCTTCTCCGGCGGGACCACCGGCCTGTGCATCGGCCATGTGGCCCCGGAGGCAACGGACGGCGGTCCGATCGCCTTCGTGGCCGACGGCGACCGCATCCGGATCGATCTGGTCGCGCGCACCTTGGACCTGCTCGTCGACGAGGGCGAACTAGCTCGCCGCCGGGCCGAGTGGGAGCCGCTGCCGCCGCGGTACACCCGCGGTGTGCTGGCCAAGTACACGAAGCTGGTCGGCTCCGCGTCGAAGGGTGCCGTCTGCGACTGAGGCACGCGGGCTCGGCCTGGCCGCAGGCGTCCGTCTGCGACTGAGGGGGTCGGCTCGGCGTCGCTCCTTCGCAGGCGTTGGCGTCGGTGCTGCCTGTGGACAACTCGGCGCAGTCGAGGCGGGAAACATGAGTAACTAGATATGTGAACTCAAGGGGGTCATTATGTCTGTCATGGTTGCTGAACGACTGCTCACCCGCACTGATCTGGATGCCATGCCCGACGACGGGCGACGGCACGAGTTGCTGGACGGGGCGATCTTCGTGACCCCATCACCGGGATTTGGCCACCAAGATGTCGTGATGCGTTTGGCGGTGCAGATCTTCGAGGCGGTCAACGGAACCGAACTCGTGGTGCTCAACGCGCCCTTCGACGTCGAGTTATCGGAGTACACAGTGGTCGAACCAGACCTTCTGGTAGCACCCAAGGACCAGTTCACAGACAAGGACCTCCCCGGCGCGCCCTTGCTGGCGGTGGAGGTGCGCTCGCGCAGCACAGCGGCGGTTGACGCGGTGATCAAGCGGAACCTCTACGAGAAGGCGGGGGTGGCGTCGTATTGGCTGATCGACCCGAGAGGGCCCACCATCACCGTGCTTGAACTCGTGGACGGTCGGTACGTGGAGGTCGGTCGAGCGGAGGGGGACGAGTCGATCGATGTGGCCGCACCGGTGCCGATGCGGCTGACGCCCTCGGAGTGGCTGGGCGGCTGACGGCACGGGCGCGCAGTTGGTGGGAGGTGGCGCGGGTACCGGGAATCAGCACGACGCATCAACTCGTCGGTTCGGGCCAGCGCTTGACGTCGTGGTATTTCGCGACGCCCACGGCGAGCGCGATCGCGAAGGACAGGAGCATCAGCAGTCCCACGATCCCGAACGGGTTCTCGCCCTCCTTGGTGGCCATCGGCGCGATGAGACTGAAGTCGTACAGCCAGTGCAGGACGATCACCAGCACCAGGTTGCCTCCGGAGGTGACGTAGACAAAACCGAAGATGACGCCATACAGACCCGTCACCACCACCTGCACGATCGTGCTGCCGACTGGCTGGATGATCGCGTTCACCGAGTGCATGAGCCCGAACAGGATCGCCGACACAAAGACCGCCCCGGCCACCGGTAGGCGTGTGGCCAACGAATTGAGCACGATCCCTCGGAACGCTGTCTCTTCGCCTATGCCCACCAACATCGTCGTGGCCAGCACGATCAGCACTATCGTCCAGTCGGCGCCGTCGACTGCGAAGAGCAGGACGGCCCCGAGCAGCGCCAACCCGACCGGCACGATCAGCACCAACGACAGCCACCCCAGCCGCCAACTGCGCTGCACCTGCAGCCCGCTGAGCCGCACAATCACCCACATCGCGACCACGAGGATCAGCAGCACCCACCAGATGTCCTGGAGGACTTCAGCGGTTTCTGCATAGTCGTTGTCCGTCACCAGCCACGCGAGAGCCATCCCGGCGGTGTAGATCGCCCACACGGCCAATGCCAAGCCCACGCCAGGGTGCAGTCGGGCGGTGGGAGTGGGCGGCCGCCGGTGGAGCGGGAGGGTCGGTGGAGTGTCTCCCGGGCTCGGAGCCGATTGCGTGGGATCGGTCATTCCCCGACGCTAGCGGGTAAGCGAGCCCGGACCCATGATGTGCGGCCATGATCACCGCGGATTCAGGGCACCTCAGCGGCTGCGAATCCACACTCGTCACCCAGCCCGGAACCGCAGATGCGCGCCGGCGGACCGGAGCGGCTCCGGCGGCCGTAAGAATCCCCCGGAATCCGCACTGTGTCTCACAACCGCAACCTAAGGCCGCCGGGGCCGAGCAGGGCCGCCGGCGCGAGCCGGGGGGCTGAGAGTGCGCGCCGCCCGGCCCCGCGCTAGTCTTCTCTCGTGACCAAGATTCTCGTAGGTAACTCGCGCTGCGGCTGAGCACGACGCCGTCGCGCGAACCCCTCCTCCCCATGTGGGACAGAGGGGTTTTTTCGTGGCCACACCCGCACCTATCCACCCGCACCACCGAAGCAGTGAGGACCAGATGACAGCCTCAGACAACGAGATGACCGGCGCCGCCAGCCTCGTCAAGGCCCTGGAGAAGGTCGGAGTCGACACCGTGTTCGGCATCCCTGGCGGCGCGGTACTGCCCGCCTACGACCCCATGATGGACTCCGAGCA
>JAUPKO010000524.1 GCA_030837395.1 Actinomycetota bacterium
GTTCCCGGGCGCTGCTGTTCCCCGTGTGGGTCGCCAAGAGCGTCCAGGGGTTCTTGGAGGCCTTCCCGCTGAGCCTGTACTCGTGGTTCGGGGCACTGTGGCTGGTGGTGCTGTTCGTCGTGGGGTCGTTGACAGGCCGATCACGCTGGTTCGTGATCGCGGGGCTGTTCGCCTTGCCCGGGCTCTTCACTGTGACCACCCTGGACGGCACGCGGGTGTTCGTGTGTGTGGCGACGGCAGCGGCGCTGTTCGTGGTGCACGAGCAGTTGCACACAATCGAGCACGGTGAAGTCTCCAGGCTGCTGCCGAGCCCGGTGCGCTCGGGACCGGACCCGGGCAACCTGGGCGCCTTCGCCGGGGCGATCACAGTCGCGGTGATCCTCCTGCCAGCCATCTACTACTACGGCTACAACGGCTTCATCGGCGTGCCGTGGGACATCCTGCGAGTGCCACTGGACGACGCCACCAGGAATTGGGAGGACTGGATGCGGCCGATCATGGACCGGTTCAACCAGGCCCGCAAGTAGCCGTTCGGGACCGATCAGTTGGCGGGGAACCAACCGTTGAGGTCGACCGCCACGTTGGTGGTCGACGACGACACCAGACACACCTTCCCGGCCGTGCCCAACCCGGTCAAGGCCGCATTGGGCACGATCTGCCCGGCGACGAAGTTCAGGTTGGACGCCTCCTGTGGCGAACCGCAGGGGTAGACGGTGAGGTGTCCCGCCTCCGCCGGCCCGATCACCGTGACGTTGAGCGACACACCGCCGGCCTCGCTGGGCACTCCGAACAGTCCGGCCACAGGAACCTCCATCACGGCGCCAGCAGCGAGCGGGGCCTTGGGCAACGGGAAGGCGACCGGCATCCCCGCCCGGGTGTCGGCCACCCGCACCGGAACAATCGGGGTGAAGCCCGGTGTGCCGCGGAACCACCCGCCAAGGTCAACGGCGACATTTGTGGCAGTGGTCGTGTAGACGCACACCTTGCCCGCTGCCCCCAGTGCAGCGATCGCCGCGTTGGCCCGCACTTGGCCGGCCACGAAGTTCAGCGTCGAGGCCAGCGGCTTGGACGTGCCGCACGGGTAGACAGTCAGGTGCCCTGATCCGGCAGGCCCGATCACTGTCACGTTCAGTGAGGCGGCGGCCGCATCGAGCGGTACGCCGAACTGACCGCCGACTGGCACCTCCATGGTGCCTCCGGCCGGAATCTGCACTTTGCTCGGCGGGAACAGCACCGGCCCCGGACGCGTGTCGGCGATTCGCTGCGGATCCTGCGCGTTGAAGCCGGCGCCGACCGGCAGCCAGCCGTTGAGGTCCACGACGACGTCAGTTGTCGATGACGTGTAGACGCACACTTTGCCCTCAGCGCCAACCGCGGTGACGACTGCGTTGGGTACCTTCTGGCCGGCGAGGAAGTTGACGTTCGACGACGTGGGCTTGCCCTTCCCGCAGGGGAACACCGTGAGGTGACCAGAGGTGACCGGCGCCACCACCGTGACGTTCAACGACACCGCCGGCGCGTCCGCGGGCACCCCGAACAGACCCGCGATCGGCACTTCGAGTGTTGACCCTGCCGGCAGCGGGGCTTTGCTCACGGGGAAAGCCACGGGAGACCCGAGACGGGTGTCGGCGACCCGCACCGGCGGGATCGACACGAGCGACGAGCCCGGACTGACCGGGCCCACGGTGGCCGCTGCGCCGTCCCCAAGGCCGTTGGCAGCCGTGACCTCGAAGGTGTAGGCAGTGGCGTCGGTGAGCCCTGCGACGGTGCAGGTGAGGGGGTCGGCATCGACCCCGACCTGCGTCTCGCACGAGGCACCGCCTGGGGCGGCAGTCACCCGGTAGCCCGTGATCGCCATGCCGCCGTCACTCGCGGGGGCGGACCAACGCACGGACACTTGCCCCAGGCCCGAAGCGGCCTGCGGGTTCTGCGGCGCCCCCGGCACGGCAGCGGCACCGGAACATCCGGGGAACTTGAAACTCGCGATGCGGGTGCTCCAGTCTCTGGCGCTGGTGGCCGGAAGGTACTCGTTGGTGTGCCAGAAGGTGCAGTCGTCGATGGGGTCGATGTTGGTGCCGGTGTAGTCACCCCAGCGCGCGGAGGCACCCGTCTGCGAACCACCGCCGGTCATGATGGTGCCCTCGTCGTAGGGCATCGTCCCGAGCGGGTCGCCGGCGAGGCGGCCGAGGTAGTTGATCGACGGGAACAGGGTGGTGCTGGAGCTGCTGTAGCCCATGCCGATGTTGCCCTGCTTGTCCATGGCCATCGACGCCATCCAGCGGAACTGTCCCGCGGTGGGACTTGCGGCGGTGCCCTCTTGGTGCACCACCGGGCTCGCCGCCCCCGGCGAGCGAATCTCGTACCAACGGACCCCCAACTGGGCGGACAGGCCTTGGTTGCCGTCGAGGGCGACCGTCTGGTTGGTGATCAGGGACTCATGATCGCCGAAGTTGCGGTAGGCAAGGCGGTACATGGTCTTGTTGCCCAGAGACTCGAGGAGCACCGCGGTCCCGGGCTGCGGCACGCAACGGCCGCGATTCACGTCGGTGCAGGCTGGGGTGAACGGGGCCACGGGGATGTCGATCGGAGCCGAGAACGAGGAATTCGCCGGGGTGTCCCAATCAACGTGGAACTTGTACTCGGTGAGTTTGTCGTTGTCGAACCAGTTCAGGCCGACCACGTAGTTGGGTGCACCGGTCGGCGGCGGGGTGGGGCCGTCGACATCGGAGGGCAGCAGCGACCACGCCTCGGGCAGGTCGACGCAGATTTCACCGGCCGGAGCGCCCACCAGCATGGCGCGCCGCTCGAACGAACACACCTTGACGCCGACGAAGCCGGTGTCGTCGAAGACGTTGTAAGTGATGTAGTAGCCATCGGGCCAGACGCCGATCTTGGGGTAGTCGGGGAACTCCTGGCCGTAGTTGAAGGCGTAACGGTGATAGGCACCCAGCGGATCGCCGGTGGCCGACACCGCCACGCACTCGTAGTTGTCGGCGCCGCTGACCGCGAAATGAGAGATCAGCCAGCGATCGGCCAATTGGTCGTATTGAACGATCGGGTCGCCGTCGTTCTGGTTCTGGCACTCACCGCCGAAGCCGCCCCACAAGGTGTTGTTGTTGACCGGGCCGTATAGCAGGGTGCCGTCCTTGGCGTACACGGCGAACGAGGTATTGACGATCTGCACGTACTCA
>JAUPKO010000525.1 GCA_030837395.1 Actinomycetota bacterium
CGCGGCCGTGCTGTGGGACATGGACGGCACCCTCGTGCGCACCGAGGAGCTGTGGATGGCCGCCGAGATCGCCACCATGACCACGTTTGGCGGTCATTGGGACGCGCAGGATCAGGCGGTGGCGATCGGCGGGCCCATGGATCGCGTCGTGCGCTATATGGCCGACCGGGTCGGGCACCCGGAACACGACGTTGGTCGACACCTCACCGAGGCCATCGAGCAGCTCATGGCGACCCAGCCCATCCCGTGGCTGCCGGGGGCCCGCGAGCTGCACGAGGCATTGACGGCGGCCGGGGTGCCGCAGGCGCTGGTGTCGAACTCCTGGCGGGAATTGATGGAAGCAGCCTTGGCTGAGTTGCCCACGACCTTCGACGTACTGATCGCAGGGGACGAGATCGCCCGCGGCAAGCCCGATCCGCTGCCGTATGTGACTGCCTGTGAACGGTTGGGGGTGGCAACGGGTGGGTCGGTGGTGATCGAGGACTCGCCGACTGGCGTGGAGGCCGGACTGGCGGCCGGGTGCGTGGTGCTCGGCGTGCCCAACATCGGCGAGCTCGTGCCCGCGCGGCGCCTGACCGTGACGACCTCCTTGGTCGGCTGGTCGCCGACCTCCCTCGCCGCTTTGGTGGCTCGCTAACGCCTAGCGTCGGGCGCGCCGGCCTACCGTCCAGGCTCACGGGCTGGATTAGCCTCGGGACGTACTCGAGCCGGTAGGCGATCCACGAGTAGGTGCCGAACCACTCGTTCTCCCGCGAGATGACGCCGAGGAACACTCACAGGATCGGCAGTTGCACGATGAACCACCGGTAGGAGGTCCCCTCGCTGAAACCTCGCTGCGGCAACCCCAGAAGCCAGCCAAGGGCACACATCACGAGCGTGCCGGCGCGGCGATGGTGCGACGCCGGGAATGCTCGGGTGGTCGTGGTTATGCGGTGGCGGGGTACGGGGAGTCTGCCGAGACGTGCGACACCCTCCAGGTGAGCGCGCGCTTTCAGTCGCTCTCCGCGGGCTCAACCGCCACCGGGGCATCGTCGGCAGGCTGTTCCTCGCTCGGTTCGGCATCCGGGGGCGCGAATCGTTGGGTGCGCAGGAACAGGAAGAAGCACCATGTGGCCAGAGCCGACAACGCGTGCCAGACCGCGTGACCTTGTAGCAGTCCGTCGGGTTCGCAGAAAGAGGTGCCATCCTTGCCGAGGTTCCAGATGTAGAACGCGGCCAGGAACGACGCCAGGCCCGCCCAGAACCACGGGGTGTACCGCCGGCGCACCGGCACCGGACCCTTGGCCAGGACTGCGGGAAGCCAGAACAGCAGCACCCACCAGTACTCATCGGGGTGGGTGATCATGGTCCACGGCGTGATCCCGAAGGCGAGCGCCACGGCGAACCCGACCAGGCCGGAGGCCCAGCGCACGCGCGGTGACCAGAATCGCACGAGGACTTCGCTGATGATCCACAGCGGGATGCACACCCGGAACAGCTCGAAGTTGATGCCCAGATCGGCCCCGAGGAACCAGAAGCCCGCGGCATAGAGCACCACCGTGGTGACGTACACCAGCACGAACGTGCGCGCCCGCCACCGGCCCAACAACGCCAGGTTGTAGACCACCGGCACGAGGATGTAGATCACCATCGACAAGTTGTCCAGCCAGGCGCCGACGAACGTGTGGCTCGCGTGCATCAGCATGGAGCCGGGGCCGAGGAAGGTGGCCGCGCCGGCGTAGAGCAGGGCGATCCCCTGGTTGCCGATGAACGGGTTGGTGACCCGGCGGCCCTTGCCGGTGTCGCGTGCGAGCACGGCGAACATGACAAGCCCGGCGATCACGAACGCCAGGTTCCCCGCAGTGTTGAGAGGCTCTCGGATCAGCCCCCCCGACACCCGCTCGCACCACCGCGAGACCTCGCCGATGGCCTGCTCGTTGGCTGCCGGATCAGGCCAACCGGCCACACCGCCGGCGGCCAGGAGGACCCCGAACACAGTCAACAAGACGATGGCCACGGCCATGGGCTGCCATGGCGAGGGCTCACGAGGGGCACGGCGCGGCATGGCCGACAGCGTAAGCGGTCCGGTGGTGCCCGCGCCTGCTATTCGGTGGCGATTGCCTTGAGCACGTTCAGTTTCGAGGCCCGCCACGCGGGCCAGAGCGCTGCCACGACCCCCCCGACAGCCGACACGACGACGAACATCACCAGTTGCCCGCCATTGATGCCGAGCTCGCTGATGCCGTCATCGGCGAGCACCCGTTGCAGGCCGACTCCGTAGAGGACCCCCAGGAACACTCCGAGGACGCTGCCGAGTACGGCGATGAGCACCGACTCGACCAAGATCATGCGCCGGATTTGGCGTCTGGTGGTGCCCACCGCGCGCAGCAGGCCGATCTCGCGGGTGCGTTCGAAGACACTCAGCGCCAGAGTGTTGACGATGCCCAGGAAGGCGATCAGCACCGCCAACACGAGCAGTGCGACGATGAACGCCAGCAACTGGTTGATCTGGTCGCGGATCTGGGCCTTGAACTCGACCTGATCCTGCAGTGTCACCGTGGGGTAGGCCGCCAGGGTGGTATCCAGAGCGGCGCGTACCGCTTGCGGATCCTGGCCAGGGGCCACCTTGATGTAGATCGCAGTGTCCTGATCGGGGGCGCCGAGCAGACTCGCACTTGCGAAGCCCGAAGCGAAGCCCTGGAAGAACCCCGCGGGTTTGTACAGGCCCACGACGGTGACGGGCACGTCGCCCTTGAGCGTCGTCAGAGTGACCTGACTGCCGGGCGCCAGCCCCAACGGCGCAGCGGTGTCGGTGTCGACGATCACCGTACCGGGTTCGGACAAGCCC
The DNA here is from genome assembly GCA_030837395.1 of Actinomycetota bacterium. Taxonomy (GTDB): domain Bacteria; phylum Actinomycetota; class Actinomycetes; order S36-B12; family UBA10799; genus JACJWR01. The sequence continues at coordinate 2,828 of JAUPKO010000525.1, forward strand.
GCGAGGTCGCCGGCGACGAGGCTGAGGTTGAGCACGTCGGCGATGGCCTCAGGTTCGACGATCGTCACGATGGTGCCGTTCTGATCCCCGCCCGGCGCACGGACGATGGCGGAACGCACCGGGGTCGCCACGCCTACCCCGGGGGTGGCCGCGACCGCCTCGGCGATGGTGGTGGGGAACGGCTGGAAGGTGGCGCCGAACACCACGAAGTCCGCGCCGATGACGTCGTCGACGACCGCATCGGTGGATTTGATCGTGGAGGAGGCGATGACGCTCATGGCGCTGATGAGGGTCAGGCCGATCATTAGCGCCCCCGCGGTAGCGGCGGTCCGGCGCGGATTGCGACGGGCGTTCTCCACGGCGATCCGACCGACCGTGGTGCGCGAGAACGGCGCCCCCAACACCGGCACGAGCAGTCGGGCTGCCAGCGGTGCCAGTGCCAGCGCACCGAACACCGCAGCCAGGGCGCTGACGCCGAGCAGGCTCGCGGCCCGGCTGCTGCTGTCCATCGGCTGGAGTGCGAGGTAGCCGAAGACGGCCGCGATCACGATCAGTGCGGCTCCGACCAGACCCCGGGTGCGCAACGACTTGGCGGCTGGAGTCAGATCGGCGCGCATCGCTGCCACCGGCGGGATCATCGAGGCGCGCCGGGCGGGCACCAGGGCACTGACCAGCGTCACCACCACTCCGATCCCGTAGGCCACGGCGAAGGTGCGCGGCAGCAGCACCAGTCCGCTGCCGGGCAGCGGGGCGCCGAGGGCGGAGAACAACCCGCGAAGGCCCAGCGCCACCCCTATGCCGAGCAGCAGGCCCAGTGTGGCGGCCACCAGCGCGACGATGATCGCCTCGACCAGCACTGATACTCGGACTTGGCCACGGGTGGCGCCGATCGCGCGGGTGAGGGCCAGCTCCCGGGATCGCTGTGCAACCAAGATCGAGAAGGTGTTGTAGATCAGGAAGGCCGATACGAACAAGGCGATCAGGCCGAATACGAGCAGGAACGTGTTGAGGAAGCCCAGGCTCTGGTCGAGTTGCTCGGACAGGTCACTGGCGACTTGCTCGCCGGTCTGGCTCTCGGCGGTGGTCGGCAGGATCGCATCGACCTCGGCTTTGAGTTGGTCCTGGCTGACGTTTTGGGCGGCGACCACCTTGATGCCGCTGACTTGGCCGGGGGAGGTGAGTAGTTCCTCGGCGGTGGCCAGCGGCCAGATGACCACCGAGGCACCGGCGCTGGCCAGCGTCGGTTCGGCAATGCCCACCACCGTGGGCTCGGCGGTGGCGCCGCTGGGCAGTAGGACCTTGATGGTGGAGCCGAGAGCGGCGCTGGCGCCCTCCGCGGTGCGGGTGTCGATGACCACGTCGGAGGAGGTGGTGGGTGCCACCCCTTCGGAGAGCTTCCATTCCTGCAGTTCCGGAACGTCAATCCAGCTCTCGCCACGACCCACGCTGCCCGGGCCGCCGGCATTGCCCAGGGGCTTGCCGTCCGGGCCAAGCACTGTGACGTTGCGGATCGACACCACCCCGACCGCCTCGGCCGTACCCGGCAACGCCGCGACCTCATCGACGAGATCGGATGGCAGGGTGCTGGGGGCGACATCGGACTGGAACCTGGTCTCGAAGGCCTGCTTGGGCTCGATCACGAGGTCGGCCTGGCCAGCCTTGGTGAGGTCGTCGAAGGCCTTCTGCAGTGAGTCGGTGAAGATGAACGTGCCGGCGACGAAGGCCACCCCCAGGATGATCGACAGCGCCGAGAGCGCGAGTCGCACCTTGTAGGAGGCCAGCGCCCGCAACGTTGCGCGGAGCACGACGGGCCTACCCTGCGGCCGCGTCGGCGGCCCGGTCGAGGTGCTTCATCCGATCCAGGACGGCGTCGGCGGTGGGGTCGCGCAGCTCGTCCACGACGTGGCCGTCCGCCAGGAACAGCACGCGGTCCGAGTAGCTGGCCGCGTTGGCATCGTGCGTCACCATGACGATGGTCTGACCGAACTCGTCCACGCTGCGGCGAAGGAAGCCGAGCACCTCGGCGCCGGACTTGGAGTCAAGGTTGCCGGTGGGCTCATCGGCGAAGATGATTGCCGGCCGGCTCACGAGGGCGCGGGCACATGCCACCCGCTGCTGCTGACCGCCGGACAACTCACTGGGGCGGTGGTTGAGTCGGTCGCGCAGGGCAACTGTGTCGATCACCGTGTCGAACCAGGCCGGGTCGGGCTTGCGGCCGGCGATGTCCAGCGGCAGGGTGATGTTCTCAGCGGCGCTGAGGGTGGGAATCAGGTTGAAACTCTGAAAGACGAAGCCGACTTCGTCACGGCGCAACTGGGTGAGCGCACGGTCCGAGAGAGTCGACAGTGCGGTGTCGCCGAGGAACACCTCACCGGCGGTGATCGAGTCCAGCCCGGCCATGCAGTGCATGAGGGTGCTCTTGCCGGAGCCGGACGGGCCCATGATCGCGGTGAACTCGCCAGCGGCCAATTCGACGTCGACGGCGTCCAGGGCGACCACCTTCAAGGACCCCTGGTCGTAAACCTTCGAGAGTCCGACGGCGCGGGCGGCCGGGCCGTCAGCTGCGGTGGGTGCCGGGGTGGGCAGTTGGTCAGTCATGGGCTGACGCTACCTGACCTGGCTGAATCCGCCCCCGCGCGGACGCCCGCGCAGGCAACTGACCCCCCTGCGCGGGGCAGAGCGAGGTGAAGGAACACCAGCGGCAGTGACCGCCCGGGCGCGGCTGCCACTCGCCGGTCTCCGAAATCGCCACGATGGATTCCCAGAGGCGACGGACCTTGAGCTCGAAGGTGCGCAGGTCGTCCGCCTCCGGCGCGAGCCGTAGGAAGTCGCCCGAGCCCAGATAGGTCAGTTGCAGCATGCGAGGTAAGGCGCCCGTCATCCGCCACACCACGAGGGCGTAGAAACGCAACTGGAACATCGCCTTCTGCTCGTAGCGCGGACCGGGCGCCCGGCCGGTCTTGTAGTCGACGATGCGCACCCCAGCGTGGTCGGCGATGTCGACGCGGTCGACGAAGCCACGCAGCACCGGGCCCTCCGGCAGCACACATTCGACGTGCAATTCGCGATGGGCAGGCTGCAGCAGGCGTGGATCCTCCATCGCGAAGTACGTGGCCAGCAGGGGCTCGGCCTGGCGAAGCCAGGCGGCCTCCTCGGCGGGGGTGGCGGGGTCCGGGCCGGCATTGACGACGGCGGCCAGCTCAGGCTCGTCGGCCAGCAGTTGGGCCCACGATTCGGGCAGTAACTGCACCGCGTTGGGCAGGATGCGCTCGGCCGGTGGCAGGTCGAATAGTGCTTCGAGCACCGAATGCACGAGGGTGCCCTTGGCCATGGCCGCAGACGTGGGCTCGGGCAGCCGGTCGATCGTGCGGAAGCGGTACAGCAGAGGGCAGGTGGTGAAGTCCGAGGCGCGCGACGGCGACAGTGCCCCGAGCAGCGGGTGGCCGGGTTGCTTCTCGGCGTGCCACGACTCGGCCGGGGGCACCAGGACCACGGGCCGATCGGCGGCGGACGCCCGGCCGGCGGCCGACGAGGGTCGGCTGGTGGAAACTGACATGGGTCAACAGTAGGCGTCCCTCCGACACAACGTTGGGATGCCTGTGGACGAGTCGGTGCGACTCAGCCGAGGGCGCGCTCGACGTCATCGACGAACAGCACCCCATAGATCGCGCCCCCTGTGTCACGCACGAGCACCACAGGTGCGTTGGCCTGTTGCAGGGCCGCGATGAGGTCGTGCCCGGTGAGCGTGGAGGTGATGTTCGCCGAGGTCGGT
>JAUPKO010000526.1 GCA_030837395.1 Actinomycetota bacterium
CGTAGTTCTTGCACGCCCAGACGTAGCCGCCCTCCCACTTCATGGCGGCGGCCACCATGTCGTCGATGAGCCGGTGCTCGTAGGTGATGCCGGCGGCGGCGAACTGGTCTGCGAACTCGGCCTCGTACACCTCGGCGAACAGGTCCTTGAACTGACCGTCGTAGGCCTTGAGGATCGTGTTCTTGGTGGACAGGTAGACCGGGTAGCCCCTCGTCAGGCCGTACCGCATCGAGGCCCGGGCGAAGTCACGGATCGAATCGTCCAGGTTGTACATGCCCATGGCGACACCGCCGCTGGGGAAGTCGTACACCTCGAACTCCATCGGCTCCGAACCGTCCGCCGGCGTGAACGTCAGCGTCAGCGAACCGGCACCGGGCACCTTGAAGTCGGTGGCCTTGTACTGGTCGCCGAAAGCGTGACGGCCGACGACGATCGGCTTGGTCCAGCCCGGCACCAGCCGCGGGATGTTGGAGATGATGATCGGCTCGCGGAAGATCACACCGCCGAGGATGTTGCGGATCGTCCCGTTGGGCGAACGCCACATCTTCTTCAGGCCGAACTCCTCCACGCGCGCCTCGTCCGGGGTGATGGTCGCGCACTTGACGCCGACGCCGTACTGCTGGATGGCGTGGGCGGCATCGACGGTCACCTGGTCGTCGGTGGCGTCGCGCTCCTCGATGCCGAGGTCGTAGTACTTCAGGTCCACATCGAGGTAGGGCAGGATCAACTGCTCCTTGATGAAGGACCAGATGATCCGGGTCATCTCGTCGCCGTCGAGTTCGACGACGGGGTTTTCCACCTTGATCTTGGTCATTCGCTGCTTCCTTCTGCCTGGTCGGGGGTGTGGGCGCTACAGGCTCTGGACGTCGGCCTGCTTGGCCCGCACGGCCTCCGCGGCCTCGTGCAGCGCAGCGACCTCGGACTCGGTCAGGTCGCCCACGACGACGCGGCGCACGCCCTCTTTGCCGATCTCCGCCTCGACGCCGAGGTACACCCCCTCGATGCCGTATTCGCCGTCGACCCAGGCGCACACCGGCATCACCGCACCGCTGTCCTCGGCGACCGCCTTGGCCATGCGCGCCGCCGCAGCCGACGGGGCGTAGTAGGCAGAACCGGTCTTGAGCAGAGCCACGACCTCGGCGCCCCCGTTGCGGGTGCGCACGACGAGTTCCTCGACCTCATCGGCGCTGAGCAACTCGCTCAGAGGCTGGCCGTCGACGGTGCAGCGCGAGGGCACCGGCACCATGGTGTCGCCGTGCGAGCCCAGCGTGAGGGTCTGCACGCTGGCGATCGGCGTGCCGAGCTTCTCGGCCACGAAGTGGGTGAACCGGGCGGTGTCGAGCATGCCGGCCTGGCCGATGACCCGCTTGTGCGGGAAACCGGTGGCGAGCTGGGTCAGGGCGGTCATCTCGTCGAGGGGGTTGGACACCACGATCACCACGGCTTCGGGGGCGTACCTGGCGACGTTCTCGGCGACACCGCGGACGATGCCGGCGTTGACCTCGATCAGGTCCATCCGGCTCATGCCCGGCTTGCGCGGCAGGCCGGCGGTGATCACCACAATGTCCGAACCGGCGATGGCCTCGTAGCCGCTGCCGTCGGTGCCGGTGGTGGCGCCGGTGACGAGGGTCTCGAAGCCCTCGACGGGTCGGGACTGGTTCATGTCGAGGGCCAGACCCTCCGCCTTGCCCTCGACGATGTCGGTGAGGACGACTTCGGCGAAGATGTTGTACTGCGCGAGCCGCATTGCTGTGGTGGAACCGTAGAACCCTGCACCTACGACGGTGACCTTGCCCGATTGCGCCATTGTGAGTGTGACCCTTCTCGACGGGGGCCGGAGTGCCCCAAAACAACCATGCGCCGCGGCATCCGAGGCTTCGACCAGCACGCACCGGCCACACCCGAGTGGCAACGCTTGAACTTGTCCCAGAGCCTAGCGCCCGCGTCCATTCCAAGGTGCGCCACCCGACACCCACCCGCACTACATTCGGGTGCGTGTCCGAGTCTGGCGGTCCCGAGCAGCTCGTCCGCCAAGGCGGGCGGGTCGCTCGGCTGAGCACCATGGCTTGGGCCGGAGACGTGCTGCAGGGATTCCCTAGCCTGCGGGGGTATCAGCGGGCCTGGCTGCGCCGCGACCTTCTTGCGGGGGTCACCTTCGGCGCCATCACGATCCCCGGCCAGCTGGCGACAGCCCACTTGGCCGGGATGCCGCCGATCACCGGCCTGTACGGCTTCTTCGTCGCCTGCCTGATCGGCGCCCTGCTGTCATCCAACCGTCACCTCGCCTTCGGCGTCGACAGCACCGTTGCACCGCTGCTTGCGGCCGGACTGAGCACCTTCGCAGTCATGGGCTCGACCCAGTACATCGCGTTGGCGACGGCCACGACCCTGCTGGTCGGCCTCTTCATCCTGGTGATCGGACTCGCAGAGTTGGGCTGGGTGGGCGACCTCTTGCCCAAGCCGGTTATCACTGGCTTCCTGGGCGGGATCGCAATCACCATCGTGGTCAACCAACTGCCGGAACTGTTCGGCCTGCCGGCACCCAAGGGCCTCGACGTTCACCGGCTGGGCCAGATTGCTGGCTCATTGCCGCAGGCAAGCATCCCCACCACCCTCATCGGAGTGGGCGCACTGGCAACGCTGCTGTTGTTCTCACGCCTCCTGCCGCGTTTTCCCACTGCCCTCGCCGTGCTGATCCTCACGACCCTCGTCAGCAGCGCCCTTGATCTCAAGGCCGACGGAGTGGCCGTCCTCGGGCCGTTACCCAAGGGCCTACCCCCGCTGGCGCTGCCACCGCTGACGCTGGAAACCGCCCGCATCATGCTCCCCACCGCCATGGGAATCGCCCTGATCTCATTGGCGCAGACTGCCGCCACCAGTCGTTCCGTTGCTGCTACCGGCGCCTTCGAAGCCGACGTGGCCCGCGACTTCCGTGCCCTGGGGGCGGCCAATGCCGCCGCCAGCGTCGTGGGTTCGTTCGCGATCGATGCCAGCCCGCCATCGTCGACCATCCTGCAGGAGTCTCGGGCCCGCACTCAGGCTGCGGCATTGACCGCTGCCGTCCTGACCGCCGGCTTGATCCTGTTGGCCTCCGACGCTATCGAGAACCTGCCAATGTCGGTCCTGGCGGCGATCCTGATCTATATCGCGACCAAGATCTTCCGGGTCGCGGAGATGCGCGCCATGCTGCGGTACTCGCGCACACCGTTCCTGACGATGCTCGGGGCCATGATCGGCGTCGTGCTGCTGGGCATCGAACTCGGCCTGGCGCTGACGGTCCTCGGCGCCTTCCTCTACCGGGCCAAGCAGGTGGCGCGCCCAGAACTCCTACGACTCGGACGGACCGCCGATGGGCAGTGGCTGCCCGAGGAGGACGAACGGTCCACCGCACCCTCCAGGATCGCCGCTTACCGGCTCAACGGTCCATTGTGGTTCGGCAACGCCAACTGGTTCCGACAACGACTCATCGACGCCATCGGCGACTCAGGAGAGCACCCGGACCTGCTCGTGCTTGATGCGACCCGGATCGACGATGTCGACTACACCGGTGTCGACGCCCTCGTCAGCGTCATGCACATCTGCCACCTGCGCAAGGTCGACTTCGCCGTGGCCAGCCATGTGGGCCGTGCGGCGCAGGCGCTGGAACGCGCCCGACTGGCCCACGACATCTCCGGCCACGTGATCTTCGACTCGGTCGAAGCCGCGGTCGCCACTCTGCACCCGCTCGACCCGAGCGCAACCGACAACGACCTCGAGGAGCGAACCACCCCCTCGCCGGAGGCGACCGGGACCGGCGACGAGTGACGGGCTGAACCAACCCCGACCCTCACGCCGGCGGCGGCACCCACAGCGACAACACCGACAGGGCCAGCGCCAACACACCCATCACCGCCACGTCGACTCCGCGACTGCGCACGGCCAACAGCCCCGCCTGGGGATCGGTCAGCACCACTCGCATCAACAGCGCCAGCAACACGCTGGCCGCGAGCAACACCGCACCCACCCGAAACCGGTCCAGGGCGACGAACATCATCGAGACGCTGATCCCCGTCAGCACGAAGGTGATCGGCCACTGCCTCGCAACTGAACGGATCACAGCCCGGCGGCCCGTTCCGCGGCTTCGACCACGTTGACCAGCAGCATCGCCCGGGTCATCGGACCGACTCCGCCGGGCATCGGAGCGACGTACCCGGCCACCTCGTGCACGTCGGGGGCCACATCGCCCACCAGGCCCGACTCGGTCCGGGTGATGCCCACATCCAGCACGGCCGCCCCCGGCCGCACCATGTCGGCCGTGATCAGCCCCGGCACGCCTGCGGCCGCGACGACGATGTCGGCCCGGCGCACATGGTCGGCGAGGTCGCGGGTGCCCGTGTGGCACAGGGTGACGGTGGCGTTCTCGGACTTGCGGGTGAGCAGCAGCCCCAGGGGACGACCGACGGTGACCCCGCGACCGACCACCACGACCTCGGCGCCCGCGATCGGCACGTCATAGCGGCGCAGCAGTTCGACGATGCCACGCGGGGTGCAGGGCAGCGGGCTGGGTGCGCCGAGCACCAGACGTCCGAGGTTGGTGGGGTGCAGCCCGTCAGCGTCTTTGCCGGGATCCATGCGTTCAAGCACCGCGTTGGCGTCGATGCCCGCCGGCAGCGGAAGCTGCACGATGTAGCCGGTGCAGCCGTAATCGGCGTTGAGCGCCTCGACGACCTCCATCACGCGGCGCTGGGGCGTGGCCGTCGGCAAGTCGACCCGGATGCTGGCGATCCCCACCTGCTCGCAGTCGCGGTGCTTGCCGGCGACGTAAGCAGCACTGCCCGGATCGTCGCCCACCAGCACCGTGCCCAGACCGGGGCGCCGCCCGAGGTCGGTCAGGGCGCTCACCCGACCCACGAGTTCAGCCTTCACAGCGGCTGCGGTCGCCTTGCCATCGAGGATCGTTGCGGTCACCTGTGCATTGTGCCAGTCGGACGGCGACTGCCGAGGAAGGCCAGGACCGTGGCTGCCATGGACAGCAGCACCGCGACGATCGTCTGCCAGGTCAGACCCGTGTCCCCGGGCACCGGCGCGACCAGGTCCACCAGCACCCCGCCGACCAGTTGGCCGACAATCGTCAGCAGCGAGAACACCAACACCCCCAGCCCACGCACGGCGAAGGCGGCGACAACCACGAACGCCACGCCGATCGGCCCGCCGAGCCACAGCACCGGCTGCGCCCACGGCGCCGGCGGCGCGGTGAAGGCCTGCCCATCGAAGGCCTCCGTGACCGCACCCACCAGCAGCAGGGCTGTGAAGCCCACGGTGAAGTTGACCAGGGCCGCCGGCAGCGGAGTTCCAGCGATCACCGCGACGCGTCCGTTGAGACCCTGCTGGACCGCCACCGTGGCGCCCGCGAACATCGCCAGAGCCAGCAGTCCCACAGCCACCTGACCCCCGCCGAGTTCGCCGGACACCGCCAGCCCCACCCCGAACACGGCCACCAGGGCGGCCACAACACGCGGCCACGTGACCGGGCGCCTGCCCCCTGGACCGATGCCGTACTTGTCGGCCACCAACGAGTTGCCGCTGAGCCCGGCGACAATGGCGATGGTGAACAGTGCCACTCCGGTAGTCGGCACGACGAGCCCCTGGGCTGCCACGAAGGTCGCCCCTCCCACGCCCCCCAGGAAGGTCCAGATCGGAACCTTCGGCGGCACCCTGGCGGCATGGGCGAGGCGCCGAGTGCCGGCCCGGGCTGACGGCACGACGAGCACGATCACGACGATCAACAGCAGTCCCGAACCGAACGAGACGACCGCAGCCTCGATGCCGCTGCCGACCACCAGCGCGAGTTCGCCGTTGATCCGCGCCTGGATGACCGCCAGCAGACCTACCAGCACCGCGAAGGCACCGTCGACCAGCGCCCGGAAGCCGTGGTCGTGGGGTTCGTCCGGTGACTCGATCACGGACTGCGGCACCTCGGACATGCCCCGCATAGTGTCAGCCAACGCGCCCGGCCGCCCTGATCACCCCGTGGTGAGCATCGCCCGACGCCACCAGCAGGCCCCTGTCGCAGGTCCGACCGCAACTCGCCGTCGGACCTCAGCGGGCCACCCACACCAGGCGACACCACGCATCTACCGCGCGACGCATGGCAGGTGACTCCGACGACACGACGCCGATGACTTCGACTGCACCGCCGTGGAAGTATTCCGCAACCGCCTCACCGTGCCCAAGAATTGCTGCACACCGACTCACCAGCGCATGGAATGCCGCGTAGTACGAGGTCGAGATGCTGCGCCGGACCTGCGTCTCGGTCGGAAAGCCAGATCCGCTGTCCGACCCCAACAGCGCAGCAACGGCGAGGAGTCCCAGCGTATCGGGCCAAGCGGAGCCCCCCTCCTCCATCTGCTAAGCCGCGGACTCGATGTGTCGCGCGATCACGAAGCTCACATAGCGGTCAATTCCCACCTGACAGCCGAGGCGACGCACCCAAATGCTCAAAGCAGACACGTCTCCAACGTCCCACGTGCGCCCTTGCGGCGGCTCCAGATAGGCGGTCACCCCGACCGCCTGTCGATGGGGGCACGAGTGTCACCAGAACTCGGGGCAATACGCTACAGCGCGGCGGGTCAACACGTGAAACCGTTAAGGATTGCTGATCTGTCGCGCCCAGCGTTCCTCGCCAATTGAGGCTTTCGGCTCCGTCAGGCGGGCAACTTCACGGAGGAGTTACTGCAATGAGCAAGACACCCCCCCGGATGCCCCGCGTGGCCACTGGCTGACGACTGGGACAGTGGCCGAGCCGGTTGAGGTGAGGCGCTTCAGCCACACAAACAGCGCTGCTCTGACTGAGGCCCAGCGGCTGCGCGCTGATGCCTACTTGCGCCATGGACTCCTGGACCCGTCCGAGTTGGTCGACGGCGTGGACGCCTGTCCCGACGACGCACGTGCGGTCCACGTCGGCATGTACGCGCATGACGGTCAGTTGGTAGGTACGGTCCGAGTCATCCGCGGACTGCCCTGTCGACCGATTCCGGTCGCCCGCGCCCCCTATCACGTCCGCCCCGACGATCGACCTCACGGCGAGATCTCCAGATATGTGGTGGCCGAAGGGTGGAACGGTCTTGGTCTTGTCGCGGGCGCCTGGCGAGAGTTGGTGCGCATCTGCATCGATGAGAGGCTACTTGACCTCTACGCGCAAGTTGAGGGCTTCCTGCTCGACACACTGCTGGCGGCCGGGCTGCCGTTCCAGGCGGTGGGTGAGCCCCGATTCGTGTACAACGCAACGAATCATCCAGTCCGGCTGAGGATGGACTCGCTCGTGGCGGATCTGCTCCCCCGCAACCCAATGCTTGCCGCATTCCTGGCCGACGGTTGGCGTCCACGGAGTCCGACATTCCACCCGAGTGAACTGATGCTCACCAAGGCCGAATTGCTCGATTTCAACGACTGGTGGGCGGATCAGACCCGCCAGGACGGAACCACCGTCGACCACAGCGTGGCAGGCATTCGATGACGCGCCGCCCTGCAACAGCCCGGTTCCCACAAGCCCGGCCACCGCGTCCCTGGTCCCCACCGGTTGCATTCGAATTGGGCAAGCCCGAGGACGAGGATCGCCTCGCTTCGGCGCTTGAGGACGGCGAGATCCGCACTGTCATCGACCCCATCGAGCACGTGGCGAATGGGCTGTTCGAGTTACGCCACACCGAACGGCGAGACGATGCCCGACTGCGTGCCGACTTCGTTCGCAACATCGTCGACCAGGGTCCGGCCTTCGGCCGCTGGTGGCTGTTCGAGTGGTCGGGTCAACTCGTCCGATTCCCCGAGCGCGATGACCTGCGTGCGCTGCGCACGTTCCGCAACCGCGACCTGATCACTCCAACCGAGCAAGCCATCCTCTACAGCGCCACCATCGCCGTGTTTGGCCTCAGCGTGGGTAGCAACGTGGTCGAGCGACTGGTGGGCTCAGGCATCGGGGGGACTTTCATCCTGGCCGACATGGACATCATCGAGCCGTCCAACCTCAACCGGATCAATGGCGTCTTCAGCGACGTCGGCGAGCACAAGGTGGACTTCGTCGCAA
>JAUPKO010000527.1 GCA_030837395.1 Actinomycetota bacterium
GAGCGACCTGGTTGAAGATCCCGCTGTCGCGCGGGGTGTGGCTCGGTGTGGTCGCGGTGACGGGCGGACTGATCGCCCTGGGCCTATCGGCCGGTGACGACGTGGACGTGACGCTGAGCACCTTGGAGAAGTGGCTGCCGCTGGTCACCTCGGGTGTGCTGGTGGTGTTGACCGTCGCGGCGGCACGGATCAAGGGCAAGAGCGGGGTCATGGTGCTCGGGGCTTTGGCCGGTTTCGGCTTCGGTCTGGTGGGTGTCGCCACCCGGACCCTGCACCAGCCCATCACCCTCATGGGGCTGCTCACCGACCCCGCCGTCTACGCGATCATCATCTCCGGGGCGGTGGCGATCTTGGCGTTGGCCACCGCCCTGCAACGTGGCGCCGTCACCCAGGCCACCGCCGCGATGGTCGTGGCCGAGACCGTCATCCCCTCGGCGATCGGCCTGGCCTTCCTCGGCGACAGAATCCGGCCGGGTTTCCAAGCGGTGGCCGCGATCGGCCTCTTGGTGGCGATCGGCGGCTCGGTGGCGTTGGCCCGCCTTGGCGAAATCCCGGAGGACGTCCCCGTCGCCGACGCACCCGAGGGCGACGCTGCTGCTACTCCCTAGCGCGGACGCCCAACCGCGGGCGCCCAACCGCGGGCGCACCCAACTGCCGCCGACCGCAGCTGAGTGAGTTAGCGACAGTTCCACCCACGCCGCCGTCGCGCTAAAGTCCGGTCATGGAACCGTCGGCCGGCGAGGAGCCCACCGCTGTGGTGGGCGAATCTGCGACCATCGTGGTCAAACGCCCGCCGCCCGGAGACGCCGGCGAGTCCCCCACGACCCTCGCCGGCGAGCATCGCACAACGGTGTATCCCACGATCCGGCCACAAGCCGCACTGCCGCCGGCGGCGTCGATCTCCGGGCAGCTGGCGCCGCTGGTGCCGGCTGTGGTGGCCGTCACCCAGGCTCCCGGCTGGTACCCGGACCCGTGGTCCGGCGGGGAGGCCGGCAAAGTGAGGTACTGGGACGGTGCGAGGTGGACCGGCTATGCCACGGATACCGCTTCGGCCCCGATACGTCGCAATCTGGGCGTACCCGGCTGGCTGTTGGGGTTGTGGTCCGGCGTCGTGCTGCTGGTGTGTGCCGGACTCTTCCCCGTGGTTCTGTTGATGGGCGCCTTCGCCTGTGACTCGGGCTGGGAGGGCTGCTCAACAGCGTCGTCCAACGCCATCGTGGTCTACGTCCTGGTGGCCGCGCTGGTGGCCGTGGTTCCGGCTCTGCTGGCCGTCCTCGTCGGTCGCGGCACACGCACGGGCCGGGCACTTCGCATCATCGCCCTGGTGCTGATCCCGCTGGCGCCGGTGGTGGCGGTGGTGACCGGATTTCTGGTGATCTCGGCCGCGTTCCCCGACACCTCCGCATGACGCTGGGGGCGCAACCGACCCCTGCTAGCGTGACTGACCGTGCAATGGGTCTGGATCGTCCTCGGGGTTCTGCTCGTCGTCATCGTCGCCGCGGTGCTCTACACCTTCTTCGTCGTACGGCCGCGGTCAGTCTCGCAACTGAAGGCGAGCGCCGAGTTGCTGGCCCGCGAGACGCACGGCCGCAAACCGATCCTGCTGGTGCCGGCCAAGTGCGAGGCGATCTCGGCCGCGGCCAAGGAGTCGCTGCTGGGGGTCGGCGTCATGGCCCTGACCGAACAGGGTGTCGTGTTCGCCGCCGCCAACCCGGACCGCACGTTGATCGTGCCCCGATCCGCGATCGACCAGGCCGGCACCGATCGCGAACTGCAGGGCGCCACAGTGGCGGCCAAGAGTTCGATCCCGATGCTGATCCTGCGCTGGCACAGCGGGGCCGGCGAGGACGTGCAGGCTGCCTTCACCCTGGCCGAGCCATCGGCCTTCGTGGCACACCTGAACCCCGCCGCACCACCAGCGGGCTGACCACCACCTAACAACGGGTGGCGACCGCCGAGTGGGCCGCCGCCCACCATCACTCGCGCAAGGGCCGACCGTCCGCATCGGTGGTGAAGCCAGAGGCACCCACCAGGTAGAGGATGCCCTCCACCAAACCCCAGATCGACCCGATCCCGCAGGTGAGGATCGTCACGACGATCTGCACCACCCCGATGGTCGTGAAGCCGAGGTAGAACCGGTGAATACCCAGACCGCCGAGGAAGATTCCGAGCAGACCGGCGACGATCTTGGACTTGGCCAACGGATCGACGTAGCCGGGGTAGGCCTGTGGGGCAAAGGGCATACCACCAACGGGGGGCGGCGGCTGCTGCGGCGCAGACGGACCCCACTCGTCGCCGGATGCTGGTGGTTCGGGAGGACGGGCGTCGGAAGACATACCGCCACGGTACCCCCACCCCGTGACTGCCGGGACCAACAACGGGCCCAACCGGACCACGGCGAAACAGGCAGAGGGTCAGTCGAAGATTGGATCCACGAACCGGGACCGCTTGAGCTCGAAGAACCCGGGCGTTCGTGCACACGCCACCACACCGTCGAACAGTATCCCGGCCGCCTCTCCCTTCGGCGCCGGCGACACCACCGGTCCGAACAACGCAACGTCGCCGATGTGCACCACGGGCGTTCCCACCTGATCGCCCACCGGGTCCATGCCGGCATGATGGCTGGCCTCGACCAACGCGTCCCACTGCTCGGATTCGGCTGCGGCGCCAACCTCGGCCGGCAAGCCCAGTTCGGCAACGGCCTCCGCGATGGCACCGGTCAACTCGTCGGCGTCGTTGTTGCGGTCCTGCAGGTGGATCCGGGTGCCCATTGCCGTGTAGAGCGGCAGTACGGCCTCCGGCCCGACGATCTGCTCGGCTGCGACCACCGTGCGCACCGGACCCATACCCCGGGCCATCATGTCCATGTAGTGCTCCGGCAGTTCGCGGCCGCGGTTGAGCACCGACAGGCTCATGATGTGCCAGGTCACCTCGACGGGGCGGACCTGCTCGACCTCGAGCATCCAGCGAGAGGTCATCCACGCCCAGGGGCACATCGGATCAAAGAAGAACTCTACTTTCTCCGCCGGTGCCGACCCTGCCTGTGCTACGCCCTGCGCGGATCCGCTGCTATTCGTCATTGCC
>JAUPKO010000528.1 GCA_030837395.1 Actinomycetota bacterium
GTCGGGCTTGGTGAACAGTTCGATCTGGGCCAGCACCTGGTTGGTGAAGGAGTTGCTCTTCTCGAACGAGGGGTGGGCGGTGGCGTTGCCCAGGTTGAGCAGGCGGCCTTCGCTCAGCACGATGATCGAGTGACCGTCCGGGAAGGTCCACTCGTCCACCTGCGGCTTGATGTTGTGCTTGGTCACCCCGGGCAGGCGCGACAGCCCGGCCATGTCGATCTCGTTGTCGAAGTGACCGATGTTGCCCAGGATCGCCTTGTTCTTCATCCGGGACATCTGGTCGGCAGTGACGACGTCGACGCAACCGGTCGCGGTGATCACAATGTCGGCCTCGGAGATGACGTCGTCGAGGCGGGCCACCTGGTAGCCGTCCATGGAAGCCTGCAGCGCGCAGATGGGATCGATCTCGGTGACGATCACCCGGGCACCCTGGCCGCGCAGAGACTCCGCCGAGCCCTTGCCCACGTCGCCGTAACCACAGACGACCGCAGTCTTGCCGGCCAGCAGCACGTCGGTGGCGCGGTTGATCCCGTCGACCAGGGAGTGCCGACAGCCGTACTTGTTGTCGAACTTGGATTTGGTCACCGAGTCGTTGACGTTGATCGCCGGGAAGATGAGGGTCCGGTCGCGCATCATCTCGTAGAGGCGGTGCACACCAGTGGTCGTCTCCTCGGTGACGCCCTTGAGGTGCGACGCCACGGTGGTCCAGCGCTGCGGGTCGGACTTGATGGACTCCGCGAGCACGCCGAGCACGACGTCGAACTCGCCGCCGTCGCCGGATTGGGCGGGCACAAAGCCGTCACGTTCGAACTCGAAGCCCTTGTGCACGAGCATCGTGGCGTCGCCGCCATCGTCGAGGATCATGTTGGCGTAGACGCCGCCCGGCCACAGCAGAGCCTGCTGAGTGCACCACCAGTACTCCTCCAGCGTCTCGCCCTTCCAAGCGAACACCGGGACTCCCTTGGGGTCCTCCGCGGTACCGTCCGGGCCCACGACGATCGCCGCAGCGGCCTCGTCCTGGGTGGAGAAGATGTTGCAGGAGGCCCACCGCACCTCGGCGCCGAGGGCCACCAGGGTTTCGATGAGGACGGCGGTCTGGACCGTCATGTGCAAGGAACCAGTGATGCGCGCGCCGGCGAGCGGCTTGGTCTCGCCGAACTTGGTGCGCATGGCCATGAGGCCGGGCATCTCGTGCTCGGCGAGTCGGATTTGGTCCCGCCCGGCAGGGGCGAGGGAAAGGTCAGCAACCTTGAAGTCCACGTAGGTCTCCCGTGTAGATCTGTCGGAAATGGGAAATCCGCGGGCTGGAGGCTTCCGTGCCGGGGAGCACCATTCTGCCATGGCCCACGGGAAGCACAACTGCATGCCCCGCGGTCGAGGGATTCCACCGGACCTGCTCGTCAGGGTTCGGGCAGGCTGCTCACTGCACCGGTGGTGGTGCCCCGGTGCAGTGTGACGAAGCGCGAGATCACGACGAACCCGACGCAGGCGAACGCCGCCAGGCCGCCGTCGAGCCGGACCAGTGCCAGGTACAGCAGCACGCCGATGAGAGCCAGCACCGCATAGGGGGCGCCTGGCGTGATCACGGCTGGCCGCTGCTGTTGCAGCAGCGAGACCACGGCTCCACCGGTGAGCGCCGCGAACAGACCCACCACCACGGCGCCGATGGGCGGCACGTCGTGATCCAATGCCTTCTGCGTCCCGATCACCGCGTACAGTCCCAGCGTCAATGCGTCAAGTCCCACCATCACCGAACCGGTAAGCGGGATCCACCGGCCCAACACCAGCACCAAGCCAAGCCCGGTGACGACCATCGTCGGGTACCAGAACGATTGAATCGCCGCCGCCGGCAGCCCGAGCAGGGCGTCGCGTGCCAGACCGCCGCCGAGCCCCAGGAAGAACGCGAACACAGCCATACCGATGATGTCCACGTCGGTGCCGCGGCGTCGTCCCAGCCCCGCGCCCTCCACCGCACCCACGAGCGTCGTGAGCAACAGCAGCCACAGCGGCGTCGCCTCCGCAATATCGGGCAGAGCGGTCACCTTCCGATGCCGCGCTACAGCGTCAGCGGCACGAACAAGCCCACATGGGAGTCGGGCAGGGGCTTGCTCCGTGAGGAGGTGAAGTCCGTCGTCGTGAGGTCGATCAGATAGATCGTCGGGTCACCGTGGGTGCGGTAGGCGTAGCGGCCGTCGCTGAGGTTCGAGATCGTGCTCCACACCGTCACCTCGTCCACCACGCCGCCGTCGTGTCCGGGTTCCTTGATGAGCCCGGAGTTGATGTCGAAGGAGTTCAGGATGTGCAAGGTCGACATCTCCGCCGCGGTGGCGTCCGCGGCCTCATCGGCCAGGGCCACCTGCGCCACAGCACGCACGAATCGCCCGGGAGGTGTGTAGTCACCGGGCAGGCCGCGCAGTCCACCGCCCTGCCCCAACGGCTCGAGGGTGAAGCCGTCGATGGTGCTCGACGGGTTGGTGGCCATGAGGCCGGTGTAGTTGCGCAGGTTCGTCAGATGCCAGTCCAGGAAGGGCGGGTTGGTGCCCACCCCCACGGGGTTGTCCACCACCGACAGGCCCTCCGGGCGCATCTCCAACGCCAGCGACGCCTCCTTGTCGTGGAACAAGAAGTGCAGCGGCGGGATGAAGCCCACTCCCGGGTCGAACCCGCAGATGTTCATGCCCTGAGCCGCCGCCTTGATCTCCGCTATCGAACTGCAGGTGCCCAGGAGGAAGGCGATGACGTCGCCCTCGCTGAAGTCCTGCCCGTCCTTGCGCGGCTCGGCATAGTCGCAGAACCCGGCCATGTACAGCCCGTGGCCTGACACCCCAGCGTCGTTCATCCCGTCCATGATGCAGGTGTCGGCCACTGCGGCCATGCCCACGATCCCGTGGGTGCTGGTCCAAGAACGGCCACCGGGCATGACCGAGCTGAACTCGGCACCCTTCGGCAACACTTGCACCTGCCACGGCATGCCCTGCGGGAACTCCATCGTGCGGCCCACGACGATCGTGCCGTCCTTGGCTGGGCGGTGTTTGAAATTCGTACACATGGCGAGGGCCACCTCCGAGCTGGGTGCGACCTGACGGGTTCAGGTGTTTGGAAGTTACACCGCCGACTGCCTTGAACGGGCAGCTGTGAGGGATTTCCGGCTCATCACCAACGAGGGTGCAGAAGTGTTGGGCGCGGCGGTGCCGGAGTAGGAGCGGAGTTCCTTGAGCAGACGAC
>JAUPKO010000529.1 GCA_030837395.1 Actinomycetota bacterium
AAGCAGCGCGTGATCGGCGTGGTCGAGAACATGAGCTCAATGGCCTGCCCACACTGCGGCGAGCCGATCGACTTGTTCGGCTCCGGCGGCGGCTCGCTGGTGGCGCAGGTGCTCTCGCAGGAGTTGGACACGGACGTGCGGGTGCTCGAACGAGTGCCGTTCGATGTGCGGCTGCGCACCGGCGGCGACGAGGGCACACCCTTGGTACTGGCCGAACCGGACGCGCCGGCCACGCAGGCCATCATGGCCCTGGCCGATCACCTGTCGGCCCGGCCGCGCGGCCTGGCTGGACTGTCGCTGGGACTCACCCCGGCCTCGCGGTTCTGACACCTGCCATCCGTGCGCGGCTCCCGTCGCCGGTGCGTCGGCCGCTGCATCCGGCGCCGCGTCGGGGTCTGGTGTCAGGTGGCGTCGGGATCGTAGGACGAGGGCCCACGCGTTGACACGGGCGGGATCGGCGATGCGGCCTCGGACGCTGCGCCTTGAGGCTGCGGGGCCGCCGTGGGCGTGGCACCCTCCGAGGACTTCGAGCCAGAGGTTTGGGAGTTTGAAGGTGTGCCGCCAGCGGGGGGTTTGGGGCCCGCGGGCGGCTGGGTCGGTGCTGGGGCGGCACCCTGCGACGGGTCCTCCCAGACCGACGTGAGGATCCGCTTGGGGTGCAGGTCCGCCAGCGACTTCAGATCGGCACTGATGCCGTCGAGGTCCGCGCTGTCGGACAACTCCTTGCGTGCCGACGCGGCCATCGTGCGCAAGTCCCGCACGAAGCGACCGGCCTGCGCGGCGGCCTTGGGCAAGTGGTCCGGACCGAACACCAGCAGCGCGAGGGCGGCCAGGACGATGATCTCGCCGAGCCCGATGTCGAACATCGACCCTCCTGCCCTGGACATGGAACTGGCCGCACCGAGTCCCGGTGCGGCCAGTCAAGTGTCCGACTAGTCCGACTTAGAACCCAGCGTTACCTCGACGTCGCTGGTCTTGCCGCCGGACTCGACAGTCAACTTGACCGTCTCGCCGGGGGCGAAGGACCGGATCTGGGTGATCAGGGCGACGGCGTCGGTCACCGGCACGCCGTTGACCGCCGTCACCACATCGCCGGACTTGATGCCGGCCTTGGCCGCCGGACCGTCCGCAACAACGCTGCCCACTGCGGCGCCACCGGTGGCGTCGTTCTCCACGTCCAGGTTGACACCGATCACCGGAGTCGAGGCGCTGCCGGTCTTGATGATCTCCTCCACGATTCGCTTGGCCGTATTACTCGGAATCGCGAAGCCCAGGCCGATCGATCCGGCCTGGCCCGACGCGTCCGCTCCCAGCGATGCGATGGCCGAGTTCACCCCGATCACCTCGGCGGCCGCATTGACCAGCGGGCCGCCCGAGTTGCCGGGGTTGATTGCGGCGTCGGTCTGCAGGGCGTTGATGTAGGAGGTCTCACCCTGACCGCCGGCGGTAACCGGGCGGTTGGTGGCCGAGATGATCCCAGACGTCACCGTGCCGGACAGGCCCAGCGGAGAGCCGACCGCCACCACCGTGTCACCCACCTGCATGTCGTTGGAGTTGCCGATCGAGGCAACCGGCAGCCCGGAGGCATCCACCTTGATGACAGCGAGGTCGTAAGAGGGGTTGCGGCCCACGATCTGTGCGTCCTCGGTGGTGCCGTCCTCGAACTGCACCGTCAAGGAGCCACCGCCGGCGGCACCTTCCACCACGTGGTTGTTGGTGACGATGTAGCCGTCTTCCCGGATGATGAAGCCGCTGCCGGTGCCGGTGCCGGATGAACCCTGCTCCTCGATTGAGACGACCGTCGGCAGCATCCGCTGTGCGATATCCGCGATGGAGTCCTCGGCACGTGGCGACAGGTCCTCGGCCGGGATGGAGATCGCGGTCGACCCGGACGTGTTGCTCACCGTGGTGTCGTTGTTGCTCGCCAACGTGTAGCCGGCATAACCACCGACACCGCCGAGCAACAAGCCGACGGCAGCCGCGGTGGCCACGACCTTGCCCATGCCACCGGAACCACCGGATTTGGTCGAGGGAGGGGTGGCCGGTCCGGTCGGCCCGCCGGCGCCGGTGAGCAGCGGGTTGGGTGCGGCCGGGGGGTACGAATCGCCCGCGGTGGGGGGCGGCGGAGAGACCGGCGGCGGGGGTGGCGGAGGGGTGAGGGTGGCGTACGGATTGGGGATGACCTCGGTGCGGTGCTCAGCGGCCCCGTCCGGCGACGCCGTCCACCCGTCTTCGTCCTGCGGGCGCTGGTCAGACATGCTCTCTCCTCGCGATTACGGTGAAGTTGCGACAGCACGGGAACGCACGCACCCGACGGGAATCTTCCGATCCGGATGTAAGCAACACGTTAGTCCCGTCTAGCCTGGGCCGCAGACATTGCCGGGCTCGGCAACACACAGACTGCTATTGGAGGTGGGCGCATGGACATCGAGTCTTTCGCCGATGAGTGGTACCGCGAGAGTTCGATCATCGCCGCGGCACGCGACCGGGGGGCACAATTGCCGGACGGCAATGTCTCCCCCGCCACCGGCGGGGTGCTGCGCAGCGTCGCCACCGCCCTTGCGGCCGCCGCCGTGGTGCAGGCCGGTGGCGACGGCGGGGTCAGTAGCCTCTACTTGCTCGAGGGAATGGCGGACAAGGGGGTGTTGACCGCCATCGAATCGGCTCCCGCGCCGGACCAGGTGGCACGGGAGGTCTTCCGGGAGGCCGGAACAGGCCACCGGGTGCGGCCGATCACGGGCAAGACGCTCGACGTCATCTCCCGTTTGGCCGACCACGCCTACGACCTGTTGGTGGTCGGCCCCGCGGTGACCGACCGCGCCGAGCACCTCGACCAGGCCCGCCGCCTGTTGCGGCCGGGCGGGGCGGCGATCTTCCTCGGCGTCTTCGGTGCCGATCAGTGTGTGCTGAACCCCAGCCACCGCGACGAACAGACATCGGCCCAGCGACTGTTCCTCACCGAAGTCGGCGACGACCCTAGCGTGACCGCCTCGCTGATCCCGATCGACAACGGTGTGCTGGTGGTGTTCATCCCCGCGTCCTCGGACTGACCGCCGCCAGGTCCGCCGAGCGCAGCCAGGCAGCCAGCAGTCGCACGCCGAAGCCGGTCGCACCGATGGGATGTTCCCCGCGGGGTTTGTCCGCGCGGGCCGGGCCTGCCATGTCGATGTGTGCCCACGTCATCTCGCCAGCGAACCGCTGCAGGTAGAGCGCGGCCATGATCGATCCCGCCCGCACGCCAGGGTCGGTGGCGGTCTGGGCGATGTCCGCGATCGGCGCTGCGAGGTGTCGTCGGTAGTCAGCGACCAACGGCATCCGCCACAGCAGATCGCCGGACTGCTCGCCGGCGTGGACGAGTTGCCGAGCAAGGGCGTCCTCAGAGCTGAACAGGGCGGCGAAGTGCCGCGAAAGCCCGAGCGTGGCGGCACCGGTAAGGGTCGCGAGGTCGATGGTCGCCGATGGCTGCAGTCGGTCCTGCGCGTACGCCAGCATGTCGGCCAGCAGCAAGCGGCCCTCCGCATCGGTGTTGGATACCTCAGTGGTCAGGCCGCCGTAGTGACGGATCACGTCACCGGGGCGGTAAGCCGTGCCGGAGGGCATGTTCTCGACCAGTGGCAGCAGCGCGATCACCTCGGCATCGGCATTGACCCCTGGGTCCGCCGCATAGGCCAGCATGGCGCCGGTCACAGCCGCGGCGCCGGCCATATCGGTCTTCATCAACGCCATGGAATCGGCCGGCTTCAGCGAGAGTCCCCCGGAGTCGTACGTGACCCCCTTGCCGATCAGCACCACTCGCGGTGACCGCGCGGACCGCCCCGCCGATCGCACCACCACCACGCGAGGCTCCCGGGCGCTGCCGGACGCCACCGCGAGCACGCCGCCGAAACCCTCGGCCCGCACCTCGGTCGGCGACATGACGCTCACCTCGAGCCCAGCACCGGTGCAGTGCAGGTGAATCTGTTCCGCGAGCCACTGTGGGGACTTCATGTTCGAGGGGGTGTTGGCCAGGTCACGGGCTGTGCAGGTGGCGGCCGCGGTGGCCAGTGCTGGGTCGAAGCCGGCCTCGACGAAAGGCAACCACAGGCCGCCCGCGGGCGGCGCCTCACGCGTCGAGAGAGTGAAACGGTAACTCGCCAGCAGCCACCCCTCCAGCAGCGCGTCGAGCAGACCATCGGA